>JANOGH010000395.1:0-3843 GCA_031414075.1 Betaproteobacteria bacterium
GGCCGACACCCACCTTTTGTGTGCCGGCCCGCGGCTGGTCCTGGTCGATGAACTCGTAGCGCAGGTCGAAGCGCCCGCCGGGTTCGGCCCACGCGCCTTGCGTGCTCCAGTTGGTGTTGAGCGAGCAGAATGCCGAGGCACAACCGGCAGCCGCCTTGCCTGCTGTGACGAGCAGGGCGGTAACCAAGACAATGCGGAAAAGGCACATGGGAACGCCTGGCCGGAAAAGCGCCATCCTATGGAGTAGTCAGCGTTACGGGAATGCGACATGTTGTCGCACGCCCGGGCGCCGATCCGGCGTGCCGGTAGAATGCCTCCATCAAGGAGAAATCGCCATGAAGCTCGACATTTCCGCATCACCTGCCGAAGGCCGGCTCAAGCGCCTTTTCTGGCTGCGCAATGTCAGCATCGCCGGCCAGGCGGCCGCTGTGCTCGTTGCACAGGCCGTGTTCGCGGTCGAGTTGCCGCTTTCAGTCCTGGCGGCCTCCATCGGCGCGCTGGCGCTGATAAACATCGCGACCGCGGTGCGAGTGGGACGAACGGCCGAGGTCTCGGATCGGGAAGTATTCCTGCAACTGTGTGCCGACGTCGCGCTGCTTACCGTGTCGCTCTACTTTACCGGCGGTGCGACCAATCCTTTCGTATCGTTGTATTTGCTGCCCTTGATGATTGCGGCGACGGTGTTGCCTGCCCGTTACACCTGGGCGATGGCGGGCATGACCGCAGCGGCGTATTCAATGCTGATGGTCTGGTACCAGCCGCTTGGACAGGATCATGCGCACCACTCGAATGAGTTTGGGCTGCACGTGCTGGGGATGTGGTTCAACTTCATCGCCAGCGCGATGCTGATTGCTTTTTTTGTCGCGCGCATGGCGGCTTCGATTCGCGCACGCGACCGCTTGCTCTCGGCGGCCCGGGAGCGGACGCTGCGCGACGAGCAACTGGTCACGCTGGGCACTTTTGCCGCGGGAGCCGCGCATGAGCTCGGCACGCCGCTGTCGACGATCGCTGTACTCGTCAGGGAGCTGGAGCGCGATTGCGGCGGGAACCAAAGCCAGCGCGCGGATTTGGGCATGCTGCGGCGGCAGGTCGAACAGTGCAAGCGCATTCTGACGGATCTCGTCGGCCGCGCCGGGAGGTCGCGCGCCGAAGGGGCGCGGCTGCGTTCGCTTGATGTGTTGCTGCAGGAAGCGGTGGACCGCTGGAAACTGCTGCGCCCGGAAGCGCGGCTGAGCGTGAGCTATTCGGGGACAGGGGAGATTCCGCGCATTGTGGTGGAGGAGACCGTGACGCAGGCGTTGGTGAATCTGCTGAATAATGCGGCCGACGCATCGCCTGACGATATCGAACTTGAGTGCGCGTGGTTTGCCGGATCGATTACCCTCGAAATCCGCGACCGCGGGCCGGGTGTGACAGTCGAGGCGATGAATCTCGCGGGACGCACCGCGTTCAGCGACAAGCAAGGCCGTGGACTTGGCCTCGGGCTGTTGCTGGCGAACGCCACGATTGAACGGATCGGCGGAAGCGTCACGCTCGCCAATCGCGAAGGGGGTGGCGGTTGCACCCAGGTGATGCTGCCGATCGCGCCGCTCGCCGTGCCGCAGCCTGGATGAATGCGAGGGGCAGCCGTGTCGTTCTGCTGGTCGAGGACGACGACACGTTCCGCGCAGTGCTGTCGCGCGCGCTTTCCCGGCGCGGCTACCGCGTTTGCGAAGCGACTTCAGCGGAGCAGGCGGCGCAAGTCGCTGCTGCCGAGTCGCCGCGTTATGCGGTCGTAGACCTGAAACTTCCGGGCGATTCAGGTCTTTCCGCCGTCACCGCACTGAAGGCGCGGCTGCCCCGAATCCGCATTCTGGTGCTAACGGGTTATGCCAGCGTGGCCACGGCGGTCGAGGCCATCAAGCTGGGCGCCGTGCACTACCTCGCCAAGCCCGCAGATGCCGATCAGATTCTCGAGGCGCTGCACCAGGACGAAGGCGACGCCGCGATGCCGGTGAAAGCCGATCCCCCGTCCCTGGCGCGGCTTGAATGGGAGCATATCCAGCGTGTGCTCACAGAGCACGACGGCAATGTTTCCGCAACGGCACGAACGCTGCGGATGCACCGGCGCACCCTGCAGAGAAAACTTGTGAAGCGGCCGCAAAAACAGTGATTGGCGATCGAAGACCAGGGGCCGGTTACTAGTCACCCGTCACCGGAGTCTCTCAGCGCTTGAGGGTGTTGGTCGGGTCGCGCTCGAGCAGGATGTCCTGCATGCGCGTTTCGATCGCGGGCTTGATTTTCTGGTGGGGAAGAATGTAGAACTTGTCGGCCGCGATCGCCTGGAACACGAGGTCGGCAACCTGTTCAGCGGAGATGCGCCCCGATTTTACCGCGTGCCGGAGCTGTTCTTCTCGCTGCAGATCGATCGGTGATTTTGTTTTCTCATCGCGCAACGCATCGGGTCGGTTGCGTTCCGAATCGGAAATGCCGGTGGGAACAAATGCGGGGCAGAGCACCGAGGCTCTGATTTTTGCGCCAAACGCGATCAGATCGTGATGCAGACATTCGGTCAGTGTGACAACCGAGTGCTTCGACAGGCAGTACATGGCCATGCCCGGTAGCGACAGCAGCCCCGCGACCGACGCCGTGTTCACCACGTGACCCTCGACGTTCTGTTCGAGCATGCGCGGCACGAATGCCCGGATACCGTGGATCACGCCCCAGACGTTAACGCCCAGCGTCCATTCCCAGTCCTTCTCGCTTTGTTCCCAGACGGTGCCGCCGGGAGCGACGCCGGCGTTGTTGCAGAGTACGTGCACGCCGCCGAAAGTCTTGAACGCCTTGCCAGCGAGAGCGTCGACTTCACTTCCCCTGGACACGTCCGTGCGTACCGCCAGGACCGGATATCCCGAGTCCTTGAACTCCTTCTCGGTTCTGCTCAATGCGTCCTTCTCGACATCGGCGAGCACGATCTTCATGCCCTCGCGTGCAAAGCGCAGCGCCATTGCGCGACCGAGTCCGCTTGCCCCTCCGGTGACGACCGCGACGCGATCCGTGAAAACTTGCATGGGAGAATCTTCTGAGTGGACAACCTGGACCTGAGTCTAACATGTGGAATCAGCAGCCTCCGTGCGTTGCCACGCACCCTCGCGAAGGGTGCTATTCTCGGCCCTCCCCAGCACAGGATCATCGAAAGATGCACGAGGAATTCATCGGGACGATGCCGGTCCGGGAGCGGCACCGCTTCGACGTCGTCAGCCTTGAGCGTTACATGCGCGCGCATGTGGAGGGGTTCGGAGGCAACCTGGCAGTGGAGCAGTTCAAGGGCGGCCAGTCCAATCCGACGTTCATGCTTACGGCGGCCGGCAAACGCTACGTGCTTCGGCGCAAACCCCCCGGAAAGCTGCTCCCATCCGCACACGCGGTGGACCGGGAGTACCGGGTCATAACGGCGCTGTACGGCAGCGGCGTTCCTGTGGCCAAATCCTATTGCCTGTGCGAGGACGACTCGGTGATCGGCACCGCGTTCTACATCATGGATTGCGTAGCGGGTCGGGTATTGTGGGACCAGAAGCTCCCAGGCATGACGCCGCACCAGCGTGCAGCAATATTCGACGAGCAGAATCGCGTCATTGCCGTCCTTCACAAGACGGACTACGCCAGTATAGGGCTTGCGGACTATGGCAAACCGGGCGGCTATGTCGAACGCCAGATCAGCCGCTGGATCAAGCAGTACCGCGCTTCCGAGACCGAGCGTATCGAAGCGATGGAAAATCTGATCGCATGGCTCCCAAAAAACATTCCGGTCGGGGACGAAACCCGTATCGTCCATGGCGATTACCGGCTGGACAACCTGATCTT
>JANOGH010000396.1:0-2099 GCA_031414075.1 Betaproteobacteria bacterium
CAGATTCCGGGAACCGGAACCGGGTTCAAGCAATTCGCATAACACGTTGAAAATTATGTCTAAGGCACCTCTCACCCATTCCGCCCGTCAGAACGATTTCTTGACAAAGGCACTTCCGGGCAACGAATATTTTAAAAAAAACTGCCACGAGCGGTCCTTTTCCGGAGGAGAAATTGATGCTGAAGTTGACCACCGCGCGTGCTGCGTGGGTGCTGCTGCTGTCCCTCGCGTCTGCCGTGTTGGATGCAGCCGATCGGCACCTATGCGCGCAGCAGGCGAAACGTCGGGATCGAGGCGACGGCGCGCCAGATATCCTTCAGCCGTGGAGCAATTTCTCCGACCGGATTTCGGTAGTTCTTCGTGCATAAAAGGGTACTCCACGCTAACGCGAGGGTATTCGTGGTGAATGATTTTCGCATTGTTACGCAAATCTGATTAACGGGAAGAAACCATGACGACATCGACACGCTGGAAAAATCGCCCGCAGGGCTCGACCTGGGGAGATTTCGGACCGGACGATCAACTCGGGCGCCTGAACCTGCTCACGCCGGAGAAGGTGAAGCAGGGTGTCGCCGAGGTGAAGGAAGGACGGGTTTTCTGCCTGAGCCTGCCGCTGGATTATCCGGGTGGCAACGTTCTCAACCCGCGACGCCATCCGCCGATCCTGCGCCCGACCTTGCGCAACGGCCGCCCGAACATGGTCTACATCGTGCAGCGCGACAACCCGAACGCCACCGACGTCATCAACGACGATGCGGTGATACTGCATCTGCAGTATTCGACCCAATGGGACAGCCTGGCGCACGTCGGCCAGCTGTTCGATGCCGACGGCGACGGCAAGCCGGAGCCGGTGTTCTACAACGGCTACCGTGCCGGCAAGGAGATCTCCGGTCCGACCGACCCGGACGATGCCGGCGCGATCGGCAACGTGCCGGCGAGAACGACGACGGCGGTGCATGCACTCGGCGTCGAAAACATGGCGGTGAACTGCGTCCAGGGCCGCGGCGTGATGATCGACCTGCATGCGCATGTCGGCCGCGCCAGCACTGCGGTCGGCTACGACCAGCTCATGCGTATCATGGAGAACGACAAGGTCGTGGTCGAAAAGGGCGACATGGTCTGCCTGCACACCGGCTTTGCGCAAATGATTCTGGAAATGAACAAGCAGCCCGATCAGCACAAGCTGGAACATTCCTGCGCGGCGCTCGACGGACGCGACCAGAAGCTGCTGCAGTGGATCACGGATTGCGGGCTCGTCTCGCTGATCGCGGACAACTACGCGGTCGAAGCGCATCCGGCGACCAGCCACGACGGCCGCTGCGCGACCCTGCCGCTGCACGAGCATTGCCTGTTCAAGCTCGGCGTGAACCTCGGCGAAATCTGGCACCTTACGCCGCTCGCCAACTGGTTGCGCGAACACAGGCGTTCGCGTTTTCTGCTTACCGCGCCGCCGTTGCGTTTGCCCGGCGCCGTTGGCTCCCCGGCTACGCCGGTGGCCACTGTTTAACCGACCGACCAGGGAGGTTGCCATGCCTGTCAAAGCATCCGTCATCAACTCCGTACAGAAATCCTGTCGCATCCTGCGCTCGCTGACCGAGCCGCGGGTGAGCCGCCTGTCCGAAATCGCTGTGCAGGCCGGGCTCAACAAAGTCACCACGCTGCGCATACTCGAAGTGCTGTCCCGCGAGGGGTTCGTGAAGCGCGACGACAAGACCAAGACTTATTCCCTGGGCAGCGAGGTGCTGATCCTCGCCGCCTCGCTGCAGGACCGCGACGACCTGCGTGCACGGTCACGGCCGTCGCTGGTGCGACTGGCGGCCCAGTCCGGGGATTCCGTGATGCTCTCGGTGCGCAGCGGCGCCACCGAAACCGTGTGCGTGGACCGGGTCGCCGGCAGCTTTCCGATCCGCGCCAACTACCTGGACCTGGGCAGCCGGCGCCCGCTGGGCGCAGGTGCCGGCAGCCTGGCGCTGCTGGCCTGGTTGCCCGACGACGAGATCGCCGCATTGCTGCCGTTGCTCGAGCCCGTGCTTGCCGCGCGCTACCCGCGGATCGACGTCGCGCTGCTGAGGAGCGAGATCGCGCTGTCGCGCCAGCGC
>JANOGH010000397.1:0-6653 GCA_031414075.1 Betaproteobacteria bacterium
ACGCGGCGCCGTTCGGTCGTCCGTTGCGCAATACGCTCGGCGCCGCACGGGAAAAAGACAACCTGGTCACCATCCGCGCGCTATGAATGAACTGCATGTGGTGTTCGGCACCGGGCCGCTTGGACTGGCGGTCATGCGCGAGTTGCGCCGTCGCGACAAGCCTGTGCGCATGATCAATCGCTCCAGCCGGGTGAGGTTCGACAAGGATCTGCAGACGGAGGTGGGTGGCATCGATGCCGCCGATCCCGCACGGACTCGCGAAGTTTGCGAAGGCGCGGCGGTGGTTTATCACTGCATCGGTCTGCCCTACCCGCGCTGGACGGAATTTCCGTCGATTGCGGCGGGTATCGTCGAAGGCGCGGCATCCGCCGGGGCGAAGCTCGTCTACGCCGACAATCTTTACGCCTATGGCACGGTGGACAGGCCGATGACCGAGAATCTGCCGTTGAACGCCATAACGAAGAAAGGCCGCCTTCGCGGCGGCATCGCACAGTCGCTGATGAGCGTGCACAACGCGGGAAAGGTTCGTGTCGCAATCGGGCGTGGATCGGATTTCTTCGGACCTTTCGTCACCGACGCGGCGATGATGGGCAGCCGCGTGTTCGGACGGGTCCTCGCCGGCAAATCCGCGCAAGCGGTCGGCGATCCCGATCGGCTGCATACCTACACGTTCATCGACGACTTCGGCAAGGCGCTGGTCACGCTCGGCGAGCGCGAAGAGGCACTGGGCAAGGCCTGGCATGTGCCGAGCGCGCCGGCAATTACGACGCGCAACTTTGTGGAAAAGGTTTACGTCGCGCTCGGAAAACCCGCGAAACTCAGCACAGCCCCGCGTTTCGTGATGGCCTTGCTGGCGCGATTCGACGAAAACGTCCGGGAACTTCGCGAAATGCTCTACCAGTTCGAACGCGATTTCGTCATGGATTCCAGCCGCTTCGAATCAACGTTCGGTGCGCAGCCGACGCCGCTGGCCCAGGCCATCGGGCAAACGCTGGATTGGTACCGGGGTCGTGTGACTTGATTCGCGTCACAAATTGAAAGGGCCGCGTTGCGGCCCTTTCAATTCGAGGAGGATGCTCGCCTAACTTGCCTTGGGATTCTTTTCGATCAGCGCGTAGGCTGAGTGATTGTGAATCGACTCGAAGTTCTCTGATTCCACCACATAGCCATCGATGCGCTTGTCCTGGTTCAGCGCAGTCGCCACATCGCGCACCAGATCCTCGACGAACTTCGGATTGTCGTAAGCGCGCTCGGTGACGTGCTTCTCGTCCGGGCGTTTCAGCAGGCCGTACAGTTCGCATGAAGCTTCCTGCTCGGCTATGCGCACCAGTTCCTCGATCCAGACATGGGTATTGGTGCGCGCAGTGATCGTCACGTGCGAGCGCTGGTTGTGCGCGCCATATTCGGAAATCTTCTTCGAGCACGGGCACAGGCTGGTCACCGGCACCACGACTTTCATCGCGAACGAATAGCCGTCGCCCGACAACTCGCCGGCGAACGTGATCTCGTAATCCATCAGGCTCTTCACCCCGGACACCGGAGCCGCCTTGTTGATGAAGTAGGGAAAAGTCATTTCGATGTGGCCGAACTCAGCTTCCAGCCGCTTGACCATGTCGCGCAGCATGGCTTCGAAAGATTCGACCGATACTTCACGTTCGTGGGAATTCAGAATCTCGACGAATCGCGACATATGGGTGCCCTTGAAATTGTGCGGCAGCCCCACGTACATGTTGAAAGTCGCGATGGTGTGCTGGACACCGCCGTCGCGGTCCGCCACGCGCACGGGATGGCGAATGGCCTTGATGCCGACCTTGTCGATCGCGAGGCGGCGGGTATCCGCCGAGCCCTGCACGTCGGGAATGGCGAAGCTATCCGGAGAATTCATCGAGGTACTCCTCTTCAGCGAGGTAGATGAATGTGATTATAGACGCGGTCAATACCCGAGTAAACTACTCACCTATAAATCGGGCAATGGATTGATGAAGCCCTTCGGCATCCAACCCGCAGTCCTTGAGCAGTCTTGCCGGATCACCGTGATCGATGAAGCGATCAGGCAACCCGAGTTGCAGCGTTGGCCTCTGCAGTCCTTGTTTCTCCAATACCTCCAGGACGCCACTGCCGGCACCGCCGAGGATGGTGTTCTCTTCCACGGTCACCAGATGCGCGTGGTCCCGGGCAAGTTCCCGGATCAGTGCTTCGTCGAGCGGTTTGACGAAGCGCATGTTCGCCACGGTCGCGCCCAACCTTTCGCCGGCCTCCAGGCAGGGCTTGAGCAACGCACCGAACGACAGGATCGCCACTTTGCTGCCGCGGCGCCTTATCTCGCCTTTTCCAACAGGCAGAGCGGCCATGTCCTGCCGGATCGGCACACCGGGGCCGCTACCGCGCGGATAACGCACCGCGACCGGCGCATCGATCTGATATCCGGTGTAGAGCATCTGGCGGCATTCATTCTCGTCCGCCGGGGCCATCACCACCAGGTTCGGTAAACAACGCAGGTAGGTCAGATCAAAGCTGCCCGCGTGTGTCGGACCGTCCGCCCCCACCAGGCCGGCACGATCGATCCCGAATAACACCGGCAGGTTCTGGATGCAGATATCGTGAATGAGCTGATCGTAGGCGCGCTGCAGAAAAGTCGAATAAATCGCGACAACCGGCTTCACCCCTTCGCAAGCCAGTCCGGCCGCAAATGTCAGGGCGTGCTGTTCGGCAATGCCGACATCGAAAGACCGATCCGGATATTCCTGCGAAAAGCGCACCATGCCGGAACCTTCCCGCATCGCCGGCGTGATGCCGATCAAACGCGAATCCAGGGCCGCCATGTCGCATAGCCAATCGCCGAATATCTGGGTGTAAGTCGGCTTGGTCGCCGGCTTCGGCGTAATACCCGCGCCGGGATCGAACTTCGTCACCCCGTGATAGAGGATTGGATCGACTTCGGCCCGTTCAAAGCCCTTGCCCTTGCGCGTGACCACGTGCAGGAACTGCGGGCCTTCGAGCTTCCTGAGGTTGGTCAGCGTCGACACCAGTGCATCGAGATTGTGGCCATCGATCGGCCCGATGTAGTTGAAACCGAATTCCTCGAACAGCGTGCCCGGCGTGACCATGCCCTTGACGTGTTCCTCCGCGCGCTTTGCAAGCTCCAGCACCGGCGGCACCACGCCGAGAACCTTCTCACCGGTCCTCCACGCAGCAGCATAGAAACGCCCGGATATCAGCCGGGCGAGATAGTTGTTGAGCGCGCCCACGTTTTCCGAGATCGACATGTCGTTGTCGTTCAGTACCACAAGAAGGTTGGTATCCATTGCGCCGGCGTTGTTCAAGGCCTCGAAAGCCATTCCGGCGGTCATGGCACCGTCGCCGATGACGGCCACCACGCGGCGATCCTCTCCTTTCATGTGCGCCGCCACGGCCATGCCGAGGGCCGCGCTGATTGACGTACTCGAATGCGCCGTGCCAAAGGTATCGAACTCGCTCTCCGCTCGGCGCGGAAACCCGGCGATGCCACCGTACTGGCGCAGCGTCGGCATGCGCTCACGCCGCCCGGTCAGGATCTTGTGCGCATAAGTCTGATGACCGACATCCCATACCAGCCGATCCTCCGGGGTGTTGAACACATAGTGCAGGGCCACCGTGAGTTCCACGGTACCCAGGTTCGAGGAGAGATGCCCGCCGGTATTGGCGACCGATTCGATCAGGAATTCGCGCAACTGGCGCGCAAGTTCGGGCAGCCGCTTGCGATCGAGGGCGCGCAAATCGGAGGGGGACTGGATGGTATTCAGCAGCTCGTACATAAGGTCGGGTTGGGCCGGAAGCGGCCTGGGTCAGGTTGCCTCAATGGTCAAAATTTCCTCAATACGATGAAGTCGGCAAGCTGCCGCAGGTGCCCGCCGCTTTCCGGTAATGATTCCAGCGCGTGCAAAGCGCTGTCGCGCAACTCCCTCGCAAGTTCGCGCGCACGCTCGAGACCCAGCGTGCTCACGTAGGTAGGTTTCCTGTTGCGCGCATCCTTGCCCGCGGTCTTGCCCAGCGTGGCAGTGCTGGAATCCGCATCGAGCACATCGTCCACCACCTGGAAAGCGAGTCCGATGAACTTGCTGAAATGATCCAGTTGACCCAGCTGCGCATCGCTCAGCCCATTGCCACAGCGCGCGCCCAGCGCCACCGAAGCTCGGATCAAAGCACCGGTCTTGTGAATATGCATAAATTCGAGCTCGGGCACGGCGAGTGTCATCGCGGTCGATTCCAGATCGATCGCCTGTCCTCCTGCCATACCCCGGGAACCGCTTGCGCGCGCCAGCAATTCGACCATTTCCACTTGCCGGCGCGCATCGTCCGCAAGCCGGCGTTCGGACAACATCTGGAAAGCCAGGCTCTGCAGGCTGTCGCCCACGAGAAGCGCGGTTGCCTCGTCGAACTCGACATGCACGGTGGGCCTGCCCCTGCGCAGCACATCATCATCCATCGCCGGCATATCGTCGTGCACCAGCGAGTAGGCGTGAATCATTTCGACCGCAGCTGCCGCGCAATCGACCCGTTCCGGCTGCGCGGACGCGAGCTCACCTGCACCGTATGCCAGCAGCGGCCTGACCCGTTTGCCGCCGCCGAGCACGGCGTACCGCATGGCGCAATGCAGGCGTGCCGGCGCAATCTCGGGGGCCGGGAGCGCGGCATGCAGAGTCTTCTCGATGCGGTCCTGGCGGTCCAGCATCCAGCTCTGAAAATCAGTCGGCGCCGTCGTCACCGTCGAAATTCTTGAGTGTGCCGGCTTCGAGGATCTTGACCTGCTGCTGGGCCTCCTGGAGTCGCGTCTGGCAGTACTGGAGCAGTTCAGCGCCGCGCTTGTAGGCGCTCAGCGATTGCTCGAGCGGCAGTTGTCCCGCCTCCATCGCGGCAACGATACTCTCGATCTCGGCGAGCGCGGCCTCGAAGGATTGCGGGTTCTGGGATTTGGATTTAGCCACGGATGAAGGATAGCGACGGAATGCACGACTGTCCGGAAAGATCGTAAAAATAGCCCATCCCCCGAACCCGGGTCAATGAACGATAGTCCGATTACATGGCAGGGGACTGATTACTCGCCCCGAAACCGTTGCGTCGGGGAGGGTTTTAAGGGAAAATCGCCATCGGAATTCCGCCCCATTTTGTGCGTCATGCCGGGGGCGGTTTTTTTATTCTTTTTGTGCTGCACGGGACATCTGGTTATGACCGACCTGGCTAATGTTTCCGCCTTGACCCGAACGCCGGTGCAACTGCCGATCGATTGGTATTTCGATCCGCAAGTGGCCGAAATCGAACGCAAACTCCTGTTCGAGGGCGGGCCGGGTTACGTCGGTCATGAATTGATGGTTCCCGAAGCGGGAGATTACCGCTCACTCGACTGGATGCACCACGCCAAGGTGCTGGTGCGCAACCAGAGCGGCGTGGAGCTACTGTCGAACGTCTGCCGCCACCGGCAGTCGATCATGCTGAAAGGCCGCGGTCACGCCCAGAACATCGTGTGCCCGTTGCACCGCTGGACTTACGACCTGTCGGGCAAATTGCTCGGCGCCCCGCATTTTCCGGGCAATCCCTGCCTCGATCTCGGTAAGACAGCGTTGACTGGCTGGAATGGCCTTCAGTTCGCGGGGCCGCGCGATCCCAATCGCGATCTGGCGAGCCTGGGTGTACTCGCCGACCTGGATTTTTCCGGCTATATGCTCGATCGCGTGGTTACCCATGAATACCCGGTCAACTGGAAGACGTTCATCGAAGTCTATCTCGAGGACTACCACGTCGGGCCTTTTCATCCGGGACTCGGACAATTCGTGGACGCCGACGACCTCAAGTGGGAATTCGGCGACTGGTACAGCGTCCAGACCGTGGGTCTCAACCAGGCGCTGGGCAAACCTGGCACGGCGGCCTATCGAAAGTGGCACGAAGCCGTTTTGCGTTACAACAACGGCGAGATGCCGAAACAAGGCGCGATCTGGCTGACGTATTACCCGAACATCATGGTCGAATGGTATCCGAACGTGCTGGTTGTCAGCACCATCCTGCCGAAGGATCCGGAACACTGCACCAATATCGTGGAATTCTACTATCCGGAAGACATCGTGCTGTTCGAGCGCGAGTTCGTCGAAGCGGAGCAGCAGGCCTATATCGAGACCGCCAGGGAGGATGAAGAAATCTGCGTGCGCATGACCGAGGGTCGCCGCGCGCTTCATCGGCAGCATCGCAACGAGTTCGGCCCATACCAGTCGCCGATGGAGGACGGCATGATCCATTTTCACGAATTCGTGCGCGCCCGCATTCAACCGCATTTGTAACGGCCGGGTACTGCCCGCCACGGTCATTGTTTCAGGCAACCAATATCTTATTGAGCGTTCCGTAATTGATGACAGTTGAAACGCTCAATCCCTCACCCCGACCCTCTCCCGGAGGGAGAGGGTGAAGGTTGATCTAATTCACTGTTGTGAATTAGGGAAAGATCAATAATGAGCCATACCACGCTGATTTCGGTTGTCGATCTCGCGAAGCACCTTGATGATCCGGCATTCGTGATTTTCGATTGCCGGCACGAGCTGACCAACCCTGAATTCGGGGTCAAGGCCTACGCGCAATCTCATGTGCCGAACGCCCTGTTTGCGCATCTGGACCGCGACCTGGCCGCG
>JANOGH010000398.1:0-1854 GCA_031414075.1 Betaproteobacteria bacterium
GCGCTTACGCGCATGAGCATGCGCACCCCTGGACGGTGGCCACGACGAAAGTCCATACGGCGATCTTCGACGCACTGCGGGAGGATCCGGCGGCAGCCCGGGTGCATGCAGCCGACGCGGTCGCGTTCTGCAAGGAGAACAGTATCCTGCTGCGGCAAGTCGAAGCGCAGATCGTGGAGGGATGGGCGCTCGCCGAATGTGGGGAACCGGTCAAGGGTGTCGCGGAGGCCGAAGCGGCCCTTGCCACATGGCGGCAGCTCGGCGCGCATATCTTTGATTCAGCCTGGTACTTGCTGCTCGCAAGAACCTACCTTTGCGCGGGGCGACTCGCGGATGCGCGCAACTCCCTGCAGACTGCTTTTCGGGCGGCCAACGGTAACGGCGAGCACGCATGTACCGCTGAACTGCATCGGTTCGATGGTGAGCTGCGGCTCGCGAACTCGGGCGCGCACGCCGAAGCCGAGCGATGCTTCCTCACCGCCATCGAATTGGCCCGCCAGCAGAAGGCCAGGCTGTGGGAACTCCGCGCCGCAATGTCTCTTTCCAGACTCTGGGAGACACAAGGTAAGCGCAAGGAAGCACACGACCTGCTGGCCCCGGTCTATAACTGGTTCACCGAGGGTTTCGACACGAAGGATTTGAAGGAAGCACGGCTGTTGTTGGATGATCTTGGCGGGTGAGTATTCCGGTGCAGCACGATACTTTGTCCGATGATGAGCACGCCCAATCGCGTCAGCTTTGCCTCATGCTTCGCGCATGAAACAGGTCGCTCAACTTCTCAATGGCATGCAGACCGCAGGCGTAATCAAGAACTACGCGCTCTTCGGCGCCATGGCGCAGATGCGATATACCGAAGCGGTGGCGACGTTGGACGCCGAGGTGCTGATCGCCGTCCCGGTGCCAGGCAAGTTGGACGTGCTGGCGGATATCTACGCTTACTGCGCCAAGCTGGGGTTTTCGGCGGAGGGAGACGCTATTCGTGTGGGTGCCTGGCCGGTTCAATTCATGCCAGTATTCAGCCCGCTGACCAACGAGGCCATGGAGCGAGCCGATGTCGTCGATTTTGATGGCGTACCCTTGCGCGTAATTACGGCGGACTACCTCGCAGTAATTGCCTTGAGCGCGGGCCGGGGGAAAGACTTCGCCCGCATACTGGCCCTGCTGGAGTCGCCTCATGTCACGCGTGGTCAGATCGCCGCCCTGGCGTTGAAACATGGTTTGACCGAGGCTTGGAATCGATTCGAGGAAAGATTCATCGATGACTGATATGCAAGTGAACTTTCAAAACCAGGCGCTGTGGCAGCGTCGTAGAGCGGATTTGGCCTGGCCTGAAAAAATACGACAGGCCGAGATAATGCGAGAGGCTATCTTGCAACTTCGCACCGAGAGCCCGGCAAGTGCTACGAAATTGTCGGATCCTGAAAGCCCCGCGGCAGGCAGTTAGAGGGTAAGCGCATGGAAGCTTACGAGTTGATTGCTCCGATCTACAACTGGTTCACCGAGGGCTTCGACACGAAGGACCTGAAGGAAGCCAAGGCGCTGCTCCAGGCGCTGAGATAAGGCGGCGAGGGGAGCGTCATCGATCTCGGCGTCTCTGCTCCCTGTTAATCTTGAAGAAAATCGCGGACAATATCGCGCATTGATCTGTCAGGAGATAATTGAACATGGCCACATTGGATCGCATCACGCATGACCCGAAAGTCATGGGCGGAAAGGCCTGCATACGAGGCATGCGTGTCACGGTGGGGATGATCGTGGGCATGATAGGCTCGGGTTACACGGTCGAGCAGGTGTTGGCCGACAATCCCTAACTCGACCAAGAAGACGATCTGCAAGCACACCAGTACGCCGCCT
>JANOGH010000399.1:0-19392 GCA_031414075.1 Betaproteobacteria bacterium
CTTTTCGGAGTCCTGGGAGGGCGCGCCCTTTTTCCAGATCGTTCCATATGAATACAGATTCAACCAGATATATACAGATTTGTACAGACAAAACTGTATTCCCCCGGACAAGTCTGGATCTAAGGTTCTTACTGGAACAAATTACCGATTTCTATGCCTAAAGTTTCGCAGGCAAATTTCTAGGGAATCGACATGTCGAACAAGGAACGTCAGAGCAGAATAGGTGGACGGGACAACAAAACTGGTCACTTTGTCCCGCTGAAGGAAACTGAGCAGCGTCCAGCCAGTACGACCAGAGAGCATATTCCGCTTCCTGGACGTGGCGATACGGGCAGGTCGGAAAAGGATAAGAAGAAGTAACAGCTAGGTCTTCTTCAGAACGGTCAGTTTCAAAATAGCTTTATTCGGGATCGTCAAGTCGCCGCATCCCGAGAGCATCGTTGTCCTGTTTTTTTCCCCGGAGATGTGGGGAACAATCACCTTGCAATCATGGCTATCTGATACAAGCCAGCCTACGCTTTTACAGTAAAGCGGTTCAGCCGCATCCTCTAGCTGGTCTACTGTCTGCCATCCCCTCCCGGAATGGGCATCAACCCATTCCACAAGAACTAGCTTCATCCTAGGCCTTTATTTTTCAAACTGAGACACCACCGAAGAGTTACCTAGCCTGTGGATAACTTGTCGGCTTGCTGGTAGACTTCGCGCCTCTCTTTAGGAAGCCATCCACGGCCGCATCCTGCATCAAAAACCATAACTCTGCTCCGATGCATAGCTTCTGGAATCATTGCCTTCGCCATTTCGAAAAAGCCCTTCCAGCGCAACAATATAAGACCTGGATTCAGCCGCTTCAGGCGCACCTCGACGGTGAGAGTATCGTGGTATCCGCTCCTAACCGGTTCGTCCTGGAATGGGTCAAGGACAAGTTTCTAGGGGATATCGAACGCCTTTCTGCTGAATACCTGCACAAACCGGTCGACGTGGTGTTCAGCCTCGGCGAAAAATCCGCTGCGGCACCGGTTGACTCGCCGGCCGGTGCCACCGCGAGCAGTGAAGCGCCGCCACCTAAACCCAAGGTCCGCGAGCAGACGCGGCTCAATCCCTCTTTTACGTTCGATTCGTTTGTTACCGGGAAAGCCAATCAGCTTGCGCGTGCCGCTGCGCTCCAAGTCGCAGAGCATCCCGGGGTCGCCTACAACCCGCTTTTCGTGTACGGCGGCGTCGGACTGGGCAAGACTCATCTGATCCAGGCCATCGGCAACATGCTGCTCGAGTTCAATCCTTCAGCCAACGTGCGCTACATCCACGCAGAACAATATGTTTCGGATGTTGTGCGCGCCTATCAGCACAAGGCTTTTGACGGCTTCAAAAAATATTACCACTCTCTTGATCTGCTCTTGATTGACGACATCCAGTTCTTCAACGGGAAAAATCGCACGCAAGAGGAGTTTTTTTACGCCTTCAATGCACTGATCGAGGCTCACAAACAGGTCATCATTACCTGCGACACCTATCCAAAAGAGATTGCCGGTATCGAAGACCGTCTGATCTCGCGCTTCGGCTGGGGCCTAACCGTTGCCATCGAGCCGCCCGAGCTGGAAATGAGGGTTGCCATCCTGCTCAAGAAAGCAGAGGCCGATCGCGTGAATCTCGCCGAGGATGTCGCGTTCTTTATAGCCAATCACATCCAGTCAAATGTACGTGAACTGGAAGGCGGCCTGAAGCGCGTCCTCGCCTACGCAAAATTCGCGAACACCAAGGTTTCACTCGATCTTGCGCGAGAAGCGCTGAAGGATCTTCTGGCCGTGCAAATGCGTCAGGTCTCTGTCGACAACATTCAGCGCATCGTCGCGGATTACTACAAGATCAAGGTTTCGGATATGTATTCGAAAAAGAGATCACGAACCATAGCCCGTCCAAGGCAGATGGCGATGGCTCTGGCCAAGGAACTGACTCAATTGAGCCTTCCGGATATCGGTGACGCCTTTGGCGGCAGGGATCATACGACCGTTCTTCACGCCTGCCGGAAAATTATCGAGCTGCGGGCCTCCAATCCCGAAATCGCGCGCGACTTTGTTGCACTACTGCAGACATTACGCGGTTGATAAGCCAGGGATGAATTGTTGAAAACTTCATAAAATTCAGAAAATACAAATTCATTCACAATTCATTCACCTTCTTTACTTGGCTTATACAACAAGCAATGTACTTGGCCCAGTTGAACTTTATAGCTGAGCTAACAGACTTGCCAAACTCTATTACTATTATCAAGGTTTAAAGAATGAAAATCTTAGACATAGACAAAGACGTGTTACTGAGACCGCTCCAGGCGGTATCGGGAATCGTGGAACGCCGGCATACGTTGCCGATTCTGTCTAACGTCATGCTCGAAACCCGGGGAACCGATCTGAATCTGGTGGCCACCGACCTCGAGATCCAGATCGCGACGTCAGCGAAGCTGGATAAAGCCGGAGCCGATCATGCGGTGACTGTGTCGGCGCGCAAACTTCAGGACATACTACGGGCTCTGCCGGAGAGAACAGCCGTGACGCTGGATGCCCAGGAAGGACGACTGCAGGTCAAGGCGGGCAAAAGCAAATTCAATCTTCAGACTTTGCCGGCTCTGGATTTTCCTCGAATGGCTGAAGGCGGGACTGCCACGGCGAGTGTGCGGTTGCCGCAAAAGGTTTTCCGCGATTTGCTGTCTCTCGTTCAATACGGCATGGCGCAGCAGGACATCCGCTATTATCTCAATGGACTGCTGCTGGTCGCGGATGGCAAACAGCTAACTATGGTAGCGACGGATGGACATCGACTGGCTTATGCATCGACCTCGCTTGCAAGCGACGTAGAAAGATCGGAAGTCATCATTCCAAGAAAAGCGATCCTTGAACTGGCGAAGCTCCTGGAAGACGTAGAACAGGACGTTGAAATTCAGCTGCTGCCGAACCAGGTTCGCTTCATCTTCGCAGGTATAGATATCGTTTCGAAGGTCGTCGACGGAAAATTTCCCGACTACACCCGTGTCATCCCGACAAATTACCAGAAGCACTTTGCTGTCGGCCGGATTGTGTTGCAGCAGGCGCTGCAACGTGCTTCCATATTGTCGAACGAGAAATTCCGCGGGGTGCGCTGGGTACTGACGGCAAACAGCCTGCGCATCATATGCAGCAACGCCGAACAGGAAGAGGCGGAAGAGGAATTGGTCGTGGACTACGCCGGAGAACCGCTGGATATCGGTTTCAACATCGTCTATCTTCTGGATGTGCTGAATAATCTCGACACGGAAGAGGTCGACTGTGCAGTCGGGGACGCCAACAGCAGCATGCTGATCTCGGTACCGGGCAACAAGAATTTCAAGTATGTCGTAATGCCGATGCGCATCTGACCATCATCAATCAAGCCAAATGTCTTCTTCTGACTATAACTCCGACAGCATAAAGGTACTCAAAGGCCTGGAGGCCGTGCGCAAGCGGCCCGGCATGTACATCGGCGATACGAGCGACGGCACCGGATTGCACCACATGGTATTCGAAGTCCTCGACAACTCGATCGACGAGGCGTTGGCAGGGCACTGCAACGAAATAAAAGTCGTCATCCATTCCGACAATTCCGTTAGCGTCGTGGATAACGGGCGCGGAATTCCCACGGGCATCCATCCGGAGGACGAAACCGGCCGTTCGACGGCAGAGATAGTGATGACCGTACTGCACGCCGGTGGAAAGTTCGACAGCAACAGCTACAAGATTTCCGGCGGTCTGCACGGGGTCGGCGTCTCGGTCGTCAATGCCCTTTCGGATTCGTTGAAATTGACGATTCGCCGCGACGGGCAAGTACACTCGATGGAGTTTCGCAACGGTGATCCGGTTGCACCGCTGGCTGTGGCCGGAACGACAGAGCGACGCGGTACGGAAATTCATTTTCATCCCAGCCCCGGGGTGTTCGGTAACATAGAGTTCCACTACGACATTCTGGCAAAGCGCCTGCGTGAACTTTCGTTCCTGAATAACGGGGTCCGCATCGAATTGCGGGATCAGCGTACCGGGAAGGAAGAAGTATTTGCTTTCGCGGGAGGCGTCAAGGGTTTCGTCGAATACATCAACAGATCGAAGACCGTGCTGCATTCGAACATATTTTATGCGGTAGTCGATCAGCAAGGCATCGGCGTCGAGGTGGCGATGCAATGGAACGATTCGTATCAGGAATCCGTTCTGTGCTTCACAAACAATATCCCGCAGCACGATGGCGGCACGCATCTGACGGCTTTGCGCGCGGCGATGACGCGCACGCTCAATCAGTACATCGAAGCCAACGAGCTGGCCAGAAAAGCGAAAGTGGAGACCACCGGCGACGACATGCGGGAAGGGCTCACCTGCATTCTTTCGGTGAAGCTGCCCGACCCGAAGTTCTCGTCACAGACAAAGGACAAACTGGTGTCGTCCGAGGTGCGCCCGGTCGTCGAGGACGCGATATCGCAAACGCTGCATGACTGGCTTCTAGAAAAGCCGGCCGACGCGAAAGTCATCGTCAGCAAAATCATCGATGCGGCGCGCGCACGGGAGGCCGCACGCAAGGCGCGTGAAATGACCCGCCGCAAAGGTGTGCTCGAAGGCTTTGGGCTGCCGGGGAAACTGGCCGATTGCCAGGAAAAAGATCCGGCGTTATGTGAGCTCTATCTGGTCGAAGGGGATTCCGCAGGCGGTTCCGCCAAGCAGGGTCGTGATCGCAAGTTTCAGGCGATCCTGCCGTTGAAAGGCAAGATCCTGAATGTCGAACGCGCCCGTTTCGACAAGCTGGTGTCCTCCCAGGAGATAGCAACGCTGATTACCGCGCTGGGCACCAGCATCGGCAAGGACGATTTCAAGCCCGAAAAGCTTCGCTACCACCGCATCATCATCATGACCGACGCCGACGTCGACGGGTCTCACATCCGCACGTTGCTGCTGACATTCTTCTATCGGCAGATGCCTGATCTGGTCGAACGCGGCCATATCTACATTGCCCAGCCGCCGCTTTACAAAGTGAAGCATGGCAAGGAAGAGCGTTATCTTAAGGATGATCACGAGCTGAAGGAATATCTGCTGCGACTGGCACTGAAAGATGCGGAACTCAATCCCGGGGGTAACCGTCCAGTGCTGGCCAATGAAGCGCTGGAAGAAGTCGCTCGGTCCTATATTCTTGCCGAAGCAGTGATCGAGCGGCTTGGCAAGCGTATCGATCCTGTCGTCCTGGCGGCTCTACTGAGAGATCCTGAAATCAGTCTTGCGGATGCTGCTGCCGCCCAGCAGTCAGCGCAGCGGCTGATGGATTTGTGTCGCGTGGCGAGCCTGGTAATCGAGCCCCGCTACGACCAGAAGAATGAGACGCAGGTGCTGGCGATCAAGCGCATGCAGCACGGCAATCTGCGGGTGGGCTATCTGGACAGCGATTTCCTCGGCAGCGGCGACTATATGCAGATCAAACAGACTGCGCAGGTTCTTCAGGGCCTGCTCGGTCAGGGCGCCTTCGTCAAGCGAGGCGAGCATGAGCATCGGATTACCGAGTTCAAGGAAGCACTGGACTGGCTGCTCGACGAGGTTAAAAAGGGCGTGTCGATCCAGCGTTACAAGGGATTGGGCGAAATGAACCCGGAGCAGTTGTGGGAAACCACCATGGACCCGGCATCTCGACGTCTGTTAAGGACGCAGATCGAGGACGCCATTACCGCAGACGAAATTTTTACGACGCTGATGGGCGACATGGTCGAACCTCGACGCGCGTTCATCGAAGCCAACGCCCTCGGGGTACGCAACCTGGACGTCTGAAGCTGGCGGCTCAGGCGGCTTTGCGTGAGCCACCTTTGGCTGCCGGTTTTCTCTTTGCCTTGCTCTTCGCCGGCTTCTCGGTTCCTTCCGATTTTGCTGGCTTTGTGGATCGTGGCGGCTTTGCCGCTTTCACGGGTTTCCCGGATTTCGCCGATTTGGCCGAGAGCAATTCGAGGGCCTCGTCGAGCGTGATCTTGTCCGGGTCGATGGATGCAGGAATAGTCGCGTTGATCTTGCCGTATTTCACATAGGGGCCGTAGCGGCCGCTGTGTACGGCGACAGACCTGTTGTCCTCCGGATGTGCGCCGAGCGATCTGCCGCCCCCGCCCCCCGCCTTCTTTTCCGCCAGCAGTTCGACAGCTCGCGTGAGCGTGATGTCATGGACGCTCTCGGCCTTGGGAATGGATTTGAACATGCCGTCATGTTTTACATACGGGCCAAAGCGGCCGATATTGGCCTCGACTGGTTTGCCTAACTCCGGATGTGTACCCAGCAACCGGGGAAGCGATAACGCCTTGAGAGCAAGCGCAAGCACCTCGGCAGACGAAGCTGTCGGTACAGGAATATTCTTTGGCCAGGCGGCTCGCTTGGGCTTTTCCTTGGCGTCCTTTACGGTCGGACCGAGTTGTACGTAGTGGCCGTAGGGCCCCTTCAAAAGCACTACCTCCAGCCCTGACTCGGGATCGTTCCCCACTGCCATTGGACCGGGTATGACACCTCCCCAAGGCCTTGTGTAGTCGCATTTCGGGTAACCACTGCACCCGAAGAACAACCCGCGGCGGCTGTTTTGCAACGTGACCGGCTTCTTGCACTTGGGGCATTTTTCGATTGCACGCTTCTTCTGCCAATCGGGGTCAAGGACCTTCCTTGAGATGCTGGGCCAGCCAATGACTCTCGGCTCGGCTGCCGGCACCGGAAAGCCGCGGCTTACGCTTTCTTTATTCTCAAGTTCGGCAGAAAAATCAGCCCAGAACTTGCGCATGACATCAAGCCAGTCGAGGGAACCATTCGATATTTCGTCGAGTTCCTCTTCCAGGCGCGCGGTGAAACCGTAATCCACGTAATGATTGAAGTGAGACGTCAGAAAGCCGTTTACCAGCCGGCCGATGTCCGTCGGCATGAACCGCTTCTTCTCGAGCAAAGCATAGCCGCGGTCCTGAAGCGTCGAAATGATGTTCGCGTACGTGGAGGGCCTGCCGATGCCGAATTCTTCCAACGTCTTCACCAGACTCGCTTCCGTGTAGCGCGGCGGCGGCTGCGTGAAATGCTGCTCGCCGAATAGGCGATCGACGGGCACGGATTCCTGTTCCTCGAGCAACGGCAACCGGGCTTCCTGTTCCTGCTCGACGTCATCTGCATCCTCCAGGTATACCGCCATGAAACCCGGAAACACCAGGATTTGCCCGGTTGCGCGGAATAACGTATCGGCACGGCCGGCAGACAGATCCACCGAAGTCGTATCGTATTTGGCGGGCATCATCTGGCAGGAAAGCGTGCGCTTCCAGATCATTTCGTAGAGCGCAGCCTGATCCGCAGTGAGGTATTTACGGATTGAGTCAGGCGTGCGCTCGATTGACGTCGGACGGATCGCCTCGTGCGCCTCCTGGGCATTCTTGGATTTGTTGCGATACTCGATTGCCGCGCGAGGCAGATAATCAGGCTCGAATTTTTTCCCGATGTAGTTGCGAATATCGAGCAAAGCTTCGTTCGCAAGTACCAGCGAGTCGGTACGCATGTAAGTAATCAGGCCTACCGTGCCGCCGTCGATTTCCACACCCTCGTAAAGCTGTTGTGCGGTACGCATCGCGCCTCGCGTGGTCATGCCAAGCTTGCGCACCGCCTCCTGCTGCAGCGTCGAAGTCGTGAAGGGCGGCGCCGGCTGCCGGGTCTTGGGTTTGCGCTCGACCCTGACGACTTTGGCCGAGCCTTTTGCGGTCTTCTCGATATCGGCAATGACTTTGCGCTGCTCGTCTTCGCTAACGATCGAGAACTGCTCGATTTTCTCGCCGCGGTACTGGACGAGTCGCGCGCCGAACTTCTGCTTGCCCTTGTGGCTGTCGAGGTGCAAAGACCAGTACTCGCGGCTATTGAAATTTTCGATTTCCTGTTCGCGTTCCGCGATCAACCGCAAAGCAGGGCTCTGCACTCGACCGGCTGACAAACCAGGGCCGATTTTCTTCCAAAGCAAAGGCGAAATATAGAAGCCGACCAGGTGGTCGAGTGCTCTGCGGGCCTGCTGTGCGTTCACCAGCGGCATGGAAATGCCGCGAGGGTTGGCAACAGCTTCCTTAACGGCGGATTCCGTGATTTCGTAGAACGCGACCCTGTGCAGCTTCTTGTTCTTCAGCAGCTTCTTGTCTTTGAGGATCTCGCCGAGGTGCCAGGCAATGGCCTCGCCCTCGCGGTCCGGGTCGGTGGCCAGATAAATCCTATCGGCCTTTGCCACCGCCTTGGCGATTGCGTCCATATGCTTCCTGTTCTTTTCGACCACTACGTACGTCATATGGAAGCCGTCCGCCGGATCCACCGCACCTTCCTTCGCTTCCAGATCGCGCACGTGACCATAGGACGCGACGATTTCGAAGCCGCGGCCAAGATATTTCTTCAGAGTCTTTGCCTTGGAAGGGGACTCTACGATCAACAGACTTTGGGACATTGAGCTTCCGGCCTGGAAAGGAGGCGGAATGATAAGAACTTGGTGGCGCCGGAGCAAGCGCCGCGATTAGTGGACCTACTGCTATTGCTCTATTGCAGATAGCGTTCCTGGTTTGGAGAAATCAATTCTTCCAGAACCAACGAGTCCAGCGTCTCGTTCTGGTTCCACAACACCATCAGTACGATCAGTTTGACCTTGTCCAAGTCTAACGCAGGTTCGTCCAGTGCCACCACGCGTTCGATGATGAGTTCGCGTTGCAATACGCTGATGACACCTGCGCTTTCAAGGAAAAGAAGAAAGCCGCGCGCCTCCGCCGTAAGCGTACTCAGTTCCGGTTCCGTGTAGAACCGGAAGCCTTTGCTGGGGATGAAGTTGGAACGGGGGCGGCTCTTGCCTATGCGTTCGAGGCCGCTCAGCCAGGTCAGTGCTTGCGAGATGTCTCGGCAGTCGAAGCCCGCTGCGGAAAGACGTCTGGAAAGAGTTGCTTGATCGGGATAGGCGCCGGCATGGAAATAATTTTCGAACAGGAAGACGAGTATGTCGAACATGAGCCCCTGTCTGGAGGTTATTACGCTACTCACGCTAGCGCACGCGCTGGAACTTGCCGCCCGGAAGGCGACTCACGACGCCTTCGAGTTCCAGTGTCAACAGCATCGCCGATGCGGTATCCGGCGTCAAGCCGCTGCGCTGACACAGGGTATCGAGATCAAGGGGATCGAAACCTAGCGCAGCAAGCAGCGGATTGTCAGGCGCGAATTCATCATTCGTTGCCGTTGTCGTGCCCCGGTCATTAACCGCGGCACCAAGCTCTTCGAGAATGTCCCGGCTGCTTTCCGCCAGCTTCGCGCCTTGCTTGATGAGCAGGTGGCAGCCTTTCGAAAGGGGCGAATGGATAGATCCGGGAATGGCAAACACCTCGCGGCCCTGTTCGAGAGCATAGCGCGCGGTGATCAGCGAACCGCTCTTCAGCGCCGCTTCCACCACCAGGCAGCCGCGTGACAGGCCACTGATCAACCGGTTACGGCGCGGAAAATTGGATGCAATTGCTGGCGTACCCAACGCGAATTCGGACACCAGGGCGCCTTCCCCGGCAAGCCGGTGCGCCAGATCGCGATTGCGTGCGGGGTAAACAATATCGAGGCCGGTACCGACTACGGCGATCGACGAAGACGAAGCAGCGAGGCCGCCTGCGTGCGCTGCGGCGTCGATGCCAACAGCCAGGCCGCTGATGATGGTAAATCCGCCTTCGGATAATTCACGAGAGAAAGCCTCCGCGTTGGAGCGGCCTTGCGGGGTTCCATTTCGGCTTCCCACCACGGCCAGGGACGCGTGGTCCAGCAGAGCGGGATTGCCTTTCACGTACAGGAGGGGGGGTGGATCGGTAATTTCCAGCAGTAGCCTGGGATAGTCACTGTCGGCAAAGCTAACCAGCCGATTGGCGGGATTCTCCAGCCAGCGATGAGCCGCGTCGAGACGTTTCGGATCAGGACCGCGTGCAATGGCTGCGGCGACATCAGCCGAAACGGTGCGAGCCAGAGTCGCACGATCAGCAGCGCAAATGCTCTCGGGTGTCGATAGCGCGGCGAGCAGCTTGCGGAAGCCGGTGGGGGTCAGCTCGGTAATCAATCCGAGGCTGAGCCAGGCGAGAGTCTCCTGGTCCGGCGACATGCGCCGCGAAAAAGTTAAGGCGTCTGAACTACGTCGAGTACATTGACCGGACGCGTGGAATTCATTACCAGCGCGTAGGACACTTTCTCGAATACGCGGAATATGAACACTATCCCGTAGCGCTCCGCCGGGAGTCTCAGCTTCTCCTTCGGGTCGACCGCATTTGCCGGTGTCACCGCCGGCCGATCGCGATAGAGCGCCAGGACGTTGCCGATCTCAATGCCCTCGCGGCTGCCGCGATTGATGATCACCACGTGCAACGGCCCGATTTCCGATACGCTGCCGTCCGGACCGGCAATAACGCGTCCCTTGATCGAACTTGCCGGCGCGTGTGGCACATAAGACAAGGCCTGATAAGGTGCTGACTTGGCAAGGCGATCCCCAGGGGCAATTTCCTGCGTTGCCTTGGTCAGCAAGACTGTGCTGACTTCACCGAATTCGCTGATTTGTGCATCGCCGAGATAGATCGCTTCCCTGCCGAGCAATTCCTTGGTGTCAGGATCGGTCAGCTTGCGTCCGGGACGGATGACACTCCACGCCGCTCCGTCCTCCCAGGTCACGCCTTTGGCGAAAGCAGTATCGCCGGCGGATAGCACGACACGATTTTCAGGTCCGGCAACCAGCGTCGGCGCTGCTTTCAATTCCTGTTCCCCCACTATCAGTGGTTTTATCAGGAATGGCTGAATGACAGAGGCCGGGATGCTCGAAATGGCACTGCTGGCCAGTGTCTGCTTACGGATGCTCGGGCTTAGCCTGGCCTCCATCAACTGCCAGTCGGATTCGCTGCCGTTGCTGCCGTCGCCCTCCTTGCGTAATCGGGGTGTATTTCCGGTGAAATCAAGCACGACCACGTCGCCCGGGTAGATCCAGTGAGGATTCTTGATCTCCTCCTTGTTCAAACCCCACACATCGGGCCAGCGCCATGGATCGTTGAGAAATCTGGCGGAAATACCCCATAACGTATCGCCTTTGATCACGACATAGCGGTCAGGCGCGTTCTTGGCGAGCTTGATTTCGTCCGCCATCGTACTGTTGGAGGTCCAGGCAGCCGCCAGCAGTAGCAGAGCTATAATTGATTTGCCCATCTCAGGCCCCCATTTCTGTCAATCCGGAACTGCTTCCCATGCCTGCGCCTGCAGCAGAGCGGGCGCCCGATTCGATACTTTGGATTAAATTCTGCATCTAGTTTATTAGATTAGCAAGCAATTATGGCATTACTAGCGATCATCCACTACCCTGACCCCCGATTGCACAAAATAGCCGCACCGGTGACTGTGGTGGACGAAAGCATCCGCAAGCTGGCGCGGGATATGGCGGATACCATGTATTCCGCCCCTGGGGTCGGACTGGCCGCGACCCAGGTCGATGTTCACAAGCGGGTCATCGTTATCGATATTTCCGAAACCCACGATCGGTTGCTGGTTCTGATCAACCCGAAAATGCTCGGCTCAAGGGGGCGGGCGGACTGCGAGGAAGGCTGCCTTTCGGTGCCGGGCATTTTCGAGAAAGTGACCCGTGCCGAATGGGTAAAAGTGCAGGCCCTCGGCATCGACGGCAGGCCCTTCCAGGTCGAAAGCGACGGCCTGCTCGCGGTTTGCATCCAGCACGAAATGGATCATCTGAAAGGCAAGGTCTTCGTCGAGTACCTGTCGCAACTCAAGCAGAAACGCATTGTCGGCAAGCTGAAGAAGCAGCAACGACAAACCCTCTGATGCGCATCGTGTTCGCAGGCACGCCGGCGTTTGCGGCCGTGGCATTGCAGGCGCTGGTCGCCGCCCGGTTCGATGTCGTGCTAGTGCTTACTCAGCCGGACCGTCCGGCGGGACGGGGGCTTCGCGAGTCGTCCAGCGAAGTGAAACAGCTGGCATTGCGTCACGGCCTGCCCTTGGCCCAGCCGCGAACATTGCGCGGCGAAGAAATCATGGCGCAGCTTCGCTCGACGGCAGCGCAGGCAATGGTGGTAGCGGCTTACGGCCTGATCCTACCGGGCGCCATCCTCGATCTCTTCCCTGCCGGGTGCATCAATATTCACGCATCGCTATTGCCGCGCTGGCGCGGTGCGGCGCCGATCCAGCGTGCCATACTCGCCGGTGATCGCGAAACCGGGATCTCCCTCATGCGTATGGAACAAGGACTGGATACCGGCCCGGTTTACCTCACCAGGACCATCCCGATCTTGCCCGACGATGATGCAGGATCTTTGCATGACCGGCTCGCCGCACTGGGGGCGAGGAGCATTGTCGAAGCGCTTCCCCAAATTGCGGCTGGCACGCTCGTCCCGGCGCCGCAGCCAGGCGACGGCACTACCTACGCGCACAAGATCACCAAACCTGAAGCCGCGATCGACTGGCAGCGCGATGCGCTGGAAGTGGATCGCCAGGTTCGCGCCTTCAATCCTTTTCCCGGCGCTTTCAGCCTGCTGAGACGCGAACCGGTAAAAATATGGCATGGCCTCGCCATCGCCGGCGGCCAGGGAGTGGCCGGCGAGATTCTAAGTTGTGGACCGCACGGGATCGACGTCGCCTGCGGCAACGGGACACTGAAAATAACGGAGCTGCAAAAAGCAGGCAGCAGGCGACTGCCAGCCGCGGATTTCCTGCGCGGGTTGTCGCTCGAGCCGGGCGAGCGCTTCGCTTCCTGAGCAGGCGAGTCCATGCTCCATATTCAGCGGCTCGCCGCGCAAACGGTCGCAAATGTAGTGGCCGGCACCAGTCTTAACGCGGCGCTTGATTCGGTCTGGCGCCGGAATCGACACCTGACTGCCCCCGATCGCGGCGCCATCCAGGATATCTGCTACGGGACGCTGCGCTATCTTGGAAAGCTCACGGCGGTGCTCGACCAGCTCGCTACAAAACCGATAGCCAGTCCCGAGTTGCGGATCTTGCTGCTAACGGCGCTCTATCAACTCGAGTACAGCGAAGCCGCGCCCTACGCAGTGGTCGACCACGCGGTCGAATGCGCCGCGCAAATCGGCGGCGAACACGTCAAACCCTTCGCCAACGCGGTGCTGCGCAATTATCAGCGTCGGCGCGAAGCTCTGTTGGCGAATGCCGAACGGGTCGATGAAGGGCGCTTCTCCTATCCCGGTTGGTGGGTGGACAGGCTGAGACGCGACTTCGGTCCGGATGCCGAGCACATTCTTGACAGCAGCAACCGCCACCCGCCCATGACGCTGCGGACAAACGTCCGCCGTGGCAGCGTGAGTGATTACTTGCACCGACTACAGCAGGCTGGACTCGAGGCTCGCAGACTCGATAACAGCGCGCTCCTTCTGGCGCGGCCGGTGCCGGTCGATCGATTGCCCGGATTTGCCGATGGCGCGGCTTCGGTTCAGGATGCCGGCGCGCAATTCGCGGCCACGATGCTGGATGTCAGAGACGGTATGCGGGTGCTGGACGCATGCGCGGCGCCGGGCGGCAAAACTGCGCATGTTCTGGAACTCGCCGACGTCGACATGACCGCGCTCGATGCGGATGCTGTGCGACTGCAGCGCGTGCGGTCGAATCTCGAACGTCTTGGGCTGAGTGCGCGGCTGCAAGCGGCGGATGCGGGCGTGCCGGATGCTTGGTGGGACGGTAAACAATTCGAACGGGTCCTGCTCGACGCACCCTGCTCCGCTTCCGGCGTTGTGCGGCGGCACCCGGATATCAAATGGCTCAGGAGACCCTCGGACATCGCTGGATTCGCCGCGCAGCAGCAGCGTCTGTTGGATGCGTTGTGGAAGGTCGTCGCCCGTGGTGGTAAATTGCTTTACGTGACCTGTTCTATTTTCAGCGAAGAGGATGGCGAGACAGTAAGCAGTTTCGCGGCGCGTCACTCCGACGCGCGCATTCTGGGAGGAATGCCGGGCCGCGACGGCTTGCTGCTCCCGGACGACGAGCACGATGGTTTTTATCACGCCCTCCTCCAGAAAGACTGATTTCTTGCGCTGGCTGCTGGCACTGTGCGTGCTCTGCTGCACTTGGGTGTTCGCGGCCAATGAAGGCATCCACGTCAAGTTCGCGGAGATCTCACAGAAAGGCGGCGACTACTATCTCGAAGGGAATTTCGAGGTCGAACTGACCCCTACACTCGAGGATGCGCTCAACAAAGGCCTGCCGCTGCATTTCATCGTGGAATTCGAGCTGATCCGGCCGCGCTGGTACACGCTCTATCTCTGGAACAATTCGGTACTCGAATTCGAGCAGCGCTATCGGCTTTCCTATAACGCGCTTACCCGCCAGTACCGGTTGTCACTGGGAGCGCTCCAGCAGAATTTCGACACGCTCAATGAAGCGCTTGCGCTGATGGGCCGCCTGCGGCCGCGTTTCCTGGCCGATGCCGACTTGTTGGACCAGGGCAAGGTCTACGAAGCGGCAATCCGCATGCGGTTCGACGTCTCACAACTGCCCAAGCCGTTCCAGATAAACGCGCTGGCCTCACGCGACTGGAATCTTGCTTCGGAATGGTTTCGCTGGACGCTGACTCGATGAATCTGGCCCGCATCGTCAGACGCTCGCTGCTGAGCCGGGGAATGCAGTTTCTGATCGCGCTTGTCCTCACGCTTGGCGCCGTAATGCTCTATCTGCTATCCGGTGCCAGTGCCAACACGCCATGGTTTTCCAGCGATCTGCCGCTGCTGCTGGCGCTCGGGGTCGGGGTCGTCGTGATCCTCATGCTGGTTGTCGGCTACCAGTTGTTGTTGCTGCGACGGCAGCTCAACGCGCGCGTATTCGGTTCCAAGCTGACGCTGCGGCTGGTGCTGCTGTTTGCGCTGGTTGCCGTGTTGCCCGGAGCGCTGGTCTATGCCGTGTCCGTGCAGTTCCTTTCGCGATCCATTGAATCCTGGTTCGACGTGCGGGTGGAAAGAGCACTCGAAGGCGGCCTGAGCCTGGGGCGCGTAAATCTGGACAACATGCTGAAGGATTTGCGGCGCAAGGCGGAATTGATGACTCTGGCGCTGTCGGCGCGCGCGACGCCGCGCCAGGTGGCGACGTTGAACACCCTGCGCGAACAGGCGGTCGTGAACGAAGTGACGCTGTTGCGCACCGACGGTTCGGTGATCGCGTTTGCCAGCGCCGATTCGACCAGCCTTGTACCAGAATTGCCGTCGCCGTCCGTCGTTCGCAGGGTACGCATGCAGCAGTCCTACAGTGCGATCGAAGCACTCGGTGAAGGCGGCCTGCAGTTGCGCGTGCTGGTGCCCGTCAACGATGTGACGGGGGCGACATTGCTGTTGCAACTGATTCAGCCGGTGCCGCCGGCGCTGGCGCGCGACGCCCAGACCGTGCAGGAGATCTACCGGGACTACCAGGAATTGTCGCTGTCGCGGCTCGGGTTGAAACGGTTGTATGCCTTTACGCTCACGCTGTCGCTGCTGTTGGCACTGCTTTCCGCGCTTCTGCTGGCTATCCTGTTCAGCGGGCGGTTGTCCGCGCCCCTGGGCGTGCTCGCCGCCGGCACGCGCGCCGTCGCGCAAGGCGATTTCAGCCAGCGTCACACGGTGAAGTCCAACGACGAACTGGGATTGCTGACCGAATCCTTCAACATCATGACCGGGCAGCTCGCGGATGCCCAGGCCGACGCGCAGCGCAATCAGCAACAGGTTGCCGCCGCCAAGGGTTACCTGGAGAGCGTGCTCGGCAACCTCTCAGCGGGCGTAATGTCGTTCGACGCCGAATTGCGGCTGCGCTCGGCCAATCGTAGTGCGGAGCAGATTCTCGGCGTCGACGTAAGCGAATTGATTTCCACCCATCCGAACGAGTGGGCGGACCGCGAGCCGCGGCTGGCGGCAGTCGGCAATGCCGTACGGGAAGCGCTGGTGAAAGCGCGCGACGAACCCTGGGAAATCCAGGTGGAATTGTCTGGCGCCGCCGGCCAGCAGGTGTTGCTTCTGCGCGGGTCCAGGCTCTCCGCCGGCGCGCAAACCGGCATGGTGCTGGTGTTCGACGACATCACCCGGATGCGGCAGGCGCAACGTCTTGCCGCCTGGGGAGAAGTGGCACAGCGGCTGGCGCACGAAATCAAGAACCCGCTGACTCCGATCCAGCTGTCGGCGGAGCGCCTGCAACATCGTCTCGCCGACAAGCTCCCCAGTCAGGAAGCTGAAATTCTGAAACGCTCGACACAAACCATCGTCAATCAGGTGGCTGCGCTCAAAGCGATGGTAGACGCATTCAGCCAGTATGCCCGCTCGCCCGTGCCGGACTTGCAGCCGCTCGATCTGAACTTGTTGACGCGCGAAGTGTTGGGACTGTACGAGTCGTCTCGTCCGGCGATGCAGCTGGAGCTTGCCGCGAATCTGCCGCTGGTTTCGGGCGATACCGCCAAGCTGCGGCAGGTTATCCACAATCTGCTGCAGAACGCCGAGCAAGCGGTGTCCGATGTGGCGGAGCCGCGCATCGTCGTGCGAACCGAAGCGACAGACACGGGCGTCCAGCTCACCATGCATGATAATGGACCCGGTTTTCCCGAGGCGCTGCTAAGCCGTGTATTCGAACCTTACGTCACGACAAAGTCCAGGGGTGCCGGCCTGGGCCTGGCCATCGTCAAGAAGATTGTTGAAGAGCACAACGGCACGATCGCCGTCGCCAACGATCCGTCGGGCGGTGCGAGCGTGAGGATTAATCTGCCGAGTGCGCGAGCCGAGGTAGCCGAGTTGCGAATCAACAGGCAGGCGGGAAGATGAGCCAGATACTGATCGTGGACGACGAAGTCGGGATACGCGAGTTGTTATCGGAAATCCTGCGCGACGAAGGACACCAGATACGGCTGGCGCAGAACGCGGGCGAGGCACGTCAGATTCGCGCCCGCGTCCGGCCGGACCTGGTGTTGCTCGACATCTGGATGCCGGATACCGACGGCATCACGCTGCTCAAGGAGTGGGCCAGCACGGGCCAGCTGACCATGCCCGTGGTCATGATGTCGGGTCACGGCACGATCGATACTGCCGTTGAGGCGACCCGCATCGGAGCCCACGCTTTTCTGGAAAAGCCGATTGCATTGCAGAAGCTGCTGAGTACGGTCGGTACCGCGCTGAGGCAGGGCACGTTGACGATCAATGCGCCTGCCGTGCCGGCGACGGTCGGCAAATCGCGCGCCGTGGAACAGTTGCGCGCACAGCTCGAACGACTGCGCACATTGAAGTCGTCAGCCCTGTTTATCGGTGAGCCTGGCGCAGGAATGGAACAATGCGCGCGGCTGCTGCACCAGCCCAACACACCGTGGGTGGCCCCGGAGGATTTTTCCGTGTTCGATCAGATGCAGACCAACCTGGTCGGCCAGGCATCGGAGGGCATCCTGTTTTTGCGCGAGGTCGGAGAGCTGACGCGCGCTCAGCAAAAAAACCTGCTCATGCAGACGCTGAAACTGGAGCGTTACAACACGCGCATACTTTCCTCGAACTCCACAGATCTCGCGGATATGGTGGCAAAAGGCGCGTTTGACCCCAGGCTATACGCCATTCTGACGGGCGTAATACTGCGCCTGCCCGGGCTGCGCGAACGTGCCGAGGACGTGCCCGAACTGGCCAATCTCGTGCTGGCGCGTGCAATCGAGTCGAAGGAAGCGCCGACGCGCAGCTTCAATACGGCGGCGCTGAATGCGCTGCGCAATTACCACTGGCCCGGGAACCTGGTGCAGCTGGAAAGTGTCGTCAAGACGGTCGCGCAGCTGGGACTTGGCGGCGAAATCGGCGTGGCCGATGTGACCAATGCGCTGGTGACCCTGGAAGCGCCGCTGCCGAGCCCGGCGCAGACGTTGCCGCTGGATTGCGAATTGCGCGAGGCGCGCGATGCCTTTGAGCGCGTGTATTTTGAATACCATCTGAGCCGGGAAGGCGGAAACATGAGCCGCGTCGCCGAACGCGCAGGCCTGGAACGCACCCACCTGTATCGCAAGTTGAAGCAACTCGGCGTCAAGCTTCCGCGTCGCGCCGATGAATGATCCAAGCCGTCCTCGGCTAAACTAGCGTTGTATTCCGTCCCGGGCTCCCGGGGGGGTTTTTCTGTTCTCCAAAGGAAGACATGGCAACCAGGACCGACCTTGCCAACGCCATTCGCGCGCTGGCGATGGATGCAGTACAACAAGCCAACTCCGGCCATCCGGGCATGCCGATGGGCATGGCCGAAATCGCCGAAGTGTTATGGAATCACCATCTTCGGCACAACCCGGCCAATCCCAAATGGGCAGATCGCGACCGGTTCGTGCTTTCCAACGGTCACGGCTCCATGCTGTTGTATGCGTTGTTGCATCTCACCGGTTATGCACTGCCGATGGACGAGATCAGGCGCTTCCGGCAGTTGCATTCGATGACGCCCGGCCATCCGGAGCTCGGCATGACGCCCGGCGTGGAGACGACGACGGGGCCGCTCGGCCAAGGCATAGGCAACGCGGTGGGCATGGCGCTCGCTGAAAAGGTGCTGGCTGCGCAATTCAACCGCCCCGCACACGACATCGTCAATCATCACACCTATGTCTTCCTCGGCGATGGCTGCCTGATGGAGGGCCTCTCGCACGAAGCGTGTTCGCTGGCCGGTTCACTGGGTCTGGGCAAGCTGATCGCGTTTTACGACGATAACGGCATCTCGATCGATGGCCATGTCGAGGGCTGGTTTACCGACGACACGCCGAAGCGTTTCGAGGCTTACGGCTGGCATGTGCTGCGCAATGTCGACGGCCACGATGTGAGCGCCGTCAATGCCGCAATCGAAGCGAGCAAAAAAACGGGAGACAAGCCGAGTCTGATTTGTTGCAAGACCGTCATCGGCAAGGGCTCCCCCAACAAGGCCGGCAGTCACGACAGCCACGGCGCCGCGCTGGGGGAAAAGGAAGTCGCGGCGACGCGCCGGAATATCGGCTGGGATCATCCACCCTTCGAAATCCCGGCCGATGTATACGCGGGATGGGACGCACGCGGCAAAGGTGAGGCGCGCGAAGCCGATTGGAATACCAGGTTGGCCGCGTACTCGCAGGCTTTCCCCAGGGACGCAGCCGAGTTCGCGCGCCGCATGTCGGGCGAGCTGCCACAGAACTGGCGCCCGCATGCCGAGGGATTTCTCGCCAAGGTCAACGAGAAGGCCGAGACGATCGCCAGCCGTAAAGCGTCGCAGAATACGATTGAAGCGCTGGCGCCGGCGCTGCCCGAACTGATCGGCGGTTCGGCCGATCTGGCTGGCTCGAATCTGACGCTGTGGTCGGGATCGAAAGGTGTCGGCAAAGGCAGTGGCGGCAACTATGTCTATTACGGCGTGCGCGAGTTCGGCATGTCCGCGATCATGAACGGCTTGA
>JANOGH010000400.1:0-2492 GCA_031414075.1 Betaproteobacteria bacterium
GTATTCGACAAGATTGGTCATAAGGACTCCAACAAAATCGCTAGCCGCCAAGACGCCAAGAGCGCCAAGAAAAAGAATGTCAAAACGAGAAATACGTGATCGCGAAGTAGAAATGCACAGGAGCGAATATTTCGCCTTCGAGGCCAGATTGTCTCACCACTCCGCGATATTTTCCGTCAGTATTTAGTCTTCTTGGCGCTCTTGGCGTCTTGGCGGCTAGCGATTTTGTTGGAGTCCTTATGACCAATCTTGTCGAATACCAGAAGCAGGGCAGCATAGGCGTCATCACGCTGAACAATCCGCCGGTCAACGCGCTGTCGGTGAACAAGGGCGTGGTGCAGGGCATTCTGGATGCCCTCAAGGAAGGCGATCACGATCACCATATCCGCGCTTTCGTGATCATCGGCGGGGGACGCAACTTCAGCGGCGGTGCCGACATCAGCGAATTCGGCAAGCCCTACGACCCGGGCAAGGCAACGCTGCCGGATGTTCTGGTTTATATGGATACCGTGACCAAGCCGATCGTTGCGGCGATATCCGGCCCGACCATGGGCGGCGGGCTGGAACTGGCGCTGGGCTGCCACTATCGAATCGCGCTGACCGGCGCCCAGATCGCGCTGCCCGAAGTCAAGCTCGGCATTCTTCCGGGCGCTGGCGGAACCCAGCGAGCACCGCGGCTGATGGGCGTGGGGAAGGCGCTGGATTTCATGATTGCCGGCGATCCGGTCTCAAGCGAGAAAGCGAAGGAATCCGGTCTCGTGGACGAGGTCGTTAGCGGCGATCTGCGCGCCGCGGCAATCTCCTACGCCAACCGGCTCTTGAAGGCGGACCAGGGCGTGCGTCGCGCGAGCCAGCTCACGGCGGCGCTTGGCCAGCCTGCCGACGCCTTCTTCGCTGCCGCGCGCGAGCGCATCGGCAAGGCGTGGCGAGGCTACCCGTCGCCGCTGGCGATCGCGGCGTGCGTCGAGGCGGCGACCAATCTGCCGTTCGCGAAGGGTGTTGCCTTCGAGCGCCAGCAGTTCGAGAAACTGGTGAAGACCGACGAATCGCGCGCGCTGCGCCATCTGTTCTTCGCCGAGCGCCAGGTCGGCAAGATTCCCGACGTCCCGACGGAAACGCCGACGCGCGAAATAAAATCTGCTGCGCTGATTGGTGCAGGCACCATGGGCGGCGGCATTGCCATGAATTTCGCCAATGCCGGCATCCCGGTGAAAATGCTGGAACTGAACCGGGAGGCGCTCGACAAAGGGCTCGGCATCGTGCGCAAGAACTATGCGGCGACGGTTGCCAAGGGGCGGTTGACCCAGGAAGCGATGGACAAGCGCATGGGCCTGTTCACGGGCGTAACCAGCTACGACGACATCAAGGATGTCGACATTGTCATCGAGGCGGTGTTCGAGGACATGGCGGTCAAGAAGCAGGTGTTCGAAAAACTCGACAAGGTCTGCAAGGCGGGCGCGATCCTCGCCACGAACACCTCGACGCTGGACGTGAACGAGATTGCCGCGGTCACCTCGCGTCCGCAGGATGTGCTGGGGCTGCATTTCTTCAGCCCCGCCAACGTCATGAAGCTGCTGGAAGTGGTGCGCGCGAAGAAAACATCCAGGGACGCGCTGGCAAGCGCCATGAAGTTGTCGAAGGCAATCAAGAAGGTCGGCGTGGTATCCGGCGTGTGCGATGGATTCATCGGCAACCGCATGCTCCACGGCTATTTCCGCGAAGCGGGGTTTCTGCTCGAAGAGGGCGCGCTGCCACAGCAGGTCGACAAGGTGATCGAGGATTTCGGCTTTGCCATGGGGCCGTTCCGCGTCGGCGACCTGGCCGGGCTCGACGTGGGCTGGTACATCCGCAAGCGCCAGGCGGCGACGCGGCCTGCGCGCCTGCGCTACTCGAAGGTGGCTGACCAGGTCTGCGAACTTGGCCGCTTCGGTCAGAAGACGGGCGCCGGCTGGTACCGCTATGAAGCCGGCAACCGCAATCCGATTCCCGATCCGGTCGTCGAGGAGTTGATCGTGAAAGCCTCGAAAGAAGCGGGCATCCGGCGCCGCCAGATCACGGACCAGGAAATTCTCGAGCGCTGTCTCTACGCGCTGGTCAACGAAGGTGCGGAAATTCTCGAAGAGGGTATCGCGCTTCGGGCGAGCGATATCGATATCGTTTATATCTACGGTTACGGCTTTCCGCGCTTCCGCGGCGGACCGATGTTCTATGCCGATACGGTCGGGCTGGACAAGGTGCTCGAATCCGTCAAGCGCTTTCATGCGACCCACGGCGAATTCTGGAAACCGGCTGCCTTGTTGGAGAAGCTCGCTGCCGAAAACAAGAAGTTCAACAGCTAAGAATTACGACAACGCATTCACCGCAGAGGACGCGGAGGACGCAGAGGAAAGCAAAAAAGTCTGTGCAATAAATTGGAATACTGGAATGAGCGGTGACACATCAATGCCAACAAATGTTGCAAGTAACATCTGCCCTGTCGTTCCGGTTTTCCT
>JANOGH010000401.1:0-2051 GCA_031414075.1 Betaproteobacteria bacterium
GCGGGCGAAGGCATCGGTATTGACCGTCTGGTCATGCTGCTCACCGACAGCCCCAGCATCCGCGACGTGATCCTGTTTCCGCAGATGCGGCCTGAATAAAGCGGTCTACACCCAACACAGAGGCACAGAGGACACAGAGAAAACCAAGGAATGAGATAGAAATTCACGAGACCTGTTTCGACTGGTGGCCAAAAGATGTGGGCAACTTTCTCCATCCCTCTTGCATGCTTAGTTCTTGCCCTTCTCTGCGATCTCTGTGTCCTCTGTGCCTCTGTGTTGGGTTTTGACTTTAAGTAGGCTGGACTAATCCATGACCAAATCCCCCGCCATACTGTGGCAACCGTCCCCGGAGCGCGTTGCAAAATCCAACATCAGCGCATTCATCAAGCTGGTCAACAAGCGCTGGCAGGCCGGTGTCGCCGATTCAAGTGCGTTGTATGAATGGTCGATAAGCCAGCCCGAGCAGTTCTGGACCTCGGTGTGGGATTTCTGCGGCGTGATCGCGGAGCGCCGCGGCGAACGCGTGCTGCTCGATGGCGACAAGATGCCGGGAGCGCAATGGTTTCCCGACGCGAAACTGAATTTCGCGGAGAACCTGCTGCGCAGGCGTGACGATGAGACAGCCATCGTGTTCTGGGGCGAGGAAAAGGTCCGCCGCCGCATGAGCTTCGCGGAAGTCTACGACGCGGTATCCCGCACGGCGCAGGCGCTGTCGGCGGGCGGGGTCAGGCAAGGCGATCGCGTCGCGGCCTTCATGCCGAACATGCCCGAGACCATCATCTTCATGCTTGCGGCGGCCAGTCTTGGTGCCGTCTGGTCGTCGTGCTCACCCGATTTCGGTGTGCAAGGCGTGCTCGACCGCTTCGGCCAGATCGAACCGGTGATTCTGTTCGCGGTAGAGGGCTATCACTACAACGGCAAGGTAATCGACACCTTGCCGCGCCTGCTGGAGATCGCGAGGAAGCTGCCGTCGCTGAAACGCACCGTAGTCGTTTCCTATACGAGCCAGCGCCCCGACATCTCGACGATTGCGAAAGCCGTGCATCTGGACGATTTCGTCGGCCGCTACGCGGCCGAGACCATCGCGTTCAAGCAGCTGCCGTTCAACCACCCGCTCGCCATCCTGTATTCCTCCGGCACCACCGGTGTGCCGAAGTGCATCGTGCACGGCGCAGGCGGCACGTTGCTGCAACACCTCAAGGAGCACCAGCTTCATACCGACCTGAAGCGCGGCGACCGCTTGTTCTACTTCACCACCTGCGGTTGGATGATGTGGAACTGGCTGGCTTCAGGTCTTGCGACGGGAGCAACCTTGTTGCTGTACGACGGTTCGCCGTTCCACCCCGGTCCGCGCGTGCTGTTCGATTTTGCCGACGAAGAGCGCATGACCGTGTTCGGAACGTCGGCGAAATACATCGACACGTTGAACAAGGCCGGCGCCAGGCCGGTCGAGACTCATGCAATGTCTTCGTTGAAGACCATGACGTCGACCGGTTCGCCGCTGGTTGCGGAGAGTTTCGACTACGTCTATCACGCGATCAAACAGGATTTGTTGCTGTCTTCCATTTCGGGCGGCACGGACATCGTTTCCTGCTTCGTGCTCGGCAATCCGGCCCTGCCGGTCTATCGTGGCGAAATCCAGTGCCGCGGGTTGGGCCTGAACGTCAGGGTTTTCAACGATAACGGCAAGCCGGTCGTCGGCGTCAAGGGTGAGCTCGTCTGCACAGCGCCGTTTCCGTCCATGCCGATCTATTTCTGGAACGACGCCAATGGCGCCAAGTATCGCGCCGCCTATTTCGATCGCTTTCCCGGCGTCTGGTGCCACGGTGACTATATGGAACTCACGTCGCGCGGCAGCGCCATCATCTACGGACGCTCGGACGCCACCCTCAACCCGGGCGGCGTGCGCATCGGCACGGCGGAGATCTATCGCCAGGTCGAATGCCTCGAAGAAATCGTCGAGAGCCTGGTGATCGCCCAAGACTGGGACAACGATGTTCGCGTGGTGCTGTTCGTGCGCTTGCGCGAAGGACTGGGGCTCGACGACAGCC
>JANOGH010000402.1:0-3622 GCA_031414075.1 Betaproteobacteria bacterium
CCACCCGAATCTGCTGCCGTCACGTTCCTGGACAAAATTGATGGTGGAACAGGACAATCATTTCGGCACAGACCTCGCGCTTGATTCGCCCACTAGCGAGGCACTGCTTGCCTTTATGGTGAACAATGCAGCCGAAAACAGTTCCACGGAAGCGGCCTTCAAGATCAACCGCTCCATCAAGCCCGATGCCACACCACTGCGCATCACGGAGACGCCGTATTGGATCGAAAAGCACCGCGACATTGCCGAATCCGACTGGCGTCTGCTCCAGGTGAAAAGCAAAACCAATTGCGCCGCCTGCCATCAGGATGCTGAGGCGGGCACTTTTGAAGACGCCGCCATGCGAATACCGCGCTAAGAACACGTCCAGCCGTCGGTTCACCTTGCTACATAACTTGTTGAAGAACTTACACGCTCCAATGTCCGTTTCGGGTCCAAGGCTGCCGGTCACTTTGTGCACTCTCCGACACACTCTGTCCGGTCGCGTCTAAACTTCTTCAAATATTCATTCCCGCATGCAAAGCTGCAACGCCCGCAGGAAGGCTGCCAAGTGATCAGGCGCCTGCAGTTCGCCGGTCAGTGGGTTTTTCTGCGCCTGGAGAATGGCTTCAATCTGTTCTTCGGCCAGGCGCTCAATCCGCTTTACCACCTCGGTGCGCTCACCTTCTTCCTGTTCTGGGTGGCGCTGGCCAGTGGAATCTACCTCTACGTTTTCTTCGACACCGGTGTGAACGAGGCTTACGACTCGGTCGAGGCGCTCACGCACGGGCAGTGGTATCTCGGCGGCGTCATGCGCAGCCTGCACCGCTATGCCGCAGACGGCATGGTGATCACGATGCTGGTGCATATGGGCCGCTACTTCGCGTTCAACCGTTATCGAAGCTTCCGCTGGTTCTCCTGGGTGACCGGCGTGTTCCTGCTGTGGCTGACCTACGCTTCGGGCATCAACGGCTACATGCTGCCGTGGGACCGGCTGGCGCAATTCGTCGCCACCGCGACTGCCGAGTGGCTGGACTGGTTTCCAGTGTTCGCCGGGGCGCTGGCACGCAACTTCGCCTACGAAGGCAGCGTCAACGACCGGCTGTTCTCGTTGCTGTCGTTCCTGCACATCGGCATCCCGCTCGGCCTGCTGATCGTGATGTGGGTGCATACCCAGCGCGTGCCGCATGCCAGGACGAATCCGCCGCGCGAGATCGCGCTGATGCTCGGCACCGCGTTACTGGTGCTCGCCGCGTTGAAGCCTGCTGTGAGCCAGGGCCGGGCCGACCTTGCCAGTGTGGCTGCGCAAGTCGGGCTCGACTGGTTCTATCTGCCGCTCTACCCGCTGATCTACGGCTGGTCGGCCGGCGCAGCGTGGGCGCTCGCGCTGGGCGCCACACTGCTGCTTCTGCTCCTGCCCTGGCTACCGCCGCAGCGCCGGCGCGGAGCGTTGCGCGAATTCCAGATTTCGTTTCGTCCAAACAACCTGGCGGTAGTGGCGCGAGTCGGCGAGACGCTGCTCGAAGCCGGACTGCGCCAGGGCGTCGCGCTGCCCTATGATTGCCGCAATGGGGGCTGCGGTGTGTGCAAGGCCACGCTGGCGCACGGCAGTGTCGACTACGGTATCTACCAGAAGTCGGCGCTGTCGGATGCGGAGCGGCGTTCCGGCAAGCTGTTGCTGTGCTGCGCCTGCGCGCAATCCGATCTGGACGTGGTGTTGGAGGAGGAGCGCGAATGGCAGGCCAGCGTCGAACGGATGAGCCGGCTGTCGCCGGACGTGATGCTGCTGCAACTGAAGGTGCGCGCAACGATACCGCTCGAGTACCGCGCGGGACAGTACATCAATATCGTTCTCGACAGCGGCGAGACGCGCAGCTTCTCGTTTGCCACTGCACCGGGGAAAAGCGAGCTCATCGAGCTGCACGTGCGGCTGATTCCGGGGGGACGCTTTACCACCCATGTGTTCACGCACATGAAGGCAGGCGACCGGCTGCGCTTTCGTGGGCCGTTCGGGGCGTTTGCCGTGCAGGAGGAAAGCCACCGCCCGATCATCTTCGTCGCCGGCGCCACTGGTTTCGCGCCGGTCAAGAGCATGCTCGAGCACGCATTCGAACGCGACGTACGCCGACCGATGGTGCTTTACTGGGGCGTGCGTTCGCGCAAGGATCTTTACCTGGCCGAACTGCCCGAGCGCTGGGCGCGCGAACACGCGAACTTCAGTTTCGTGCCGGTGCTCTCCGACCCGAAGCCGGAGGACCACTGGACCGGGCGCACCGGCCTTGTGCACCAGGCGATCCTCGAGGATTTCCCGACCTTGCAGGGTTACGAACTCTATGCCTGCGGCTCGTTGCAGATGGTCAGTAGCGCCCACCCGGAGTTCATTGCTCACGGACTGGCTGAAGAGGCGTGCTTCTCCGACGCCTTTACCTACTCGGCGCAGGTCGCGCCCGGTTAACGGAGGATGGCGATGAACACCGCGACGAGATTTCTCGGCCAGGCAGCGCTCTACGGGGCGTTCGCGCTGGCCATCGGCTACTTCTCGACTGCGCCGGCCTACACGCATCTCGCCCCCGGCCAGGCCCTGCTGAAGCTGTCCTTCAGCCACGGCGCGCAGCGCGTCGGCGAGTGCCGCGATCGCAGCGACGAAGAGTTGGCGCAACTGCCGCCGAACATGCGCATCCGCCAGGACTGCCCGCGTGAACGCGCGCCGGTGATCGTCGAGCTGGAGATGGACGGCGCGCCCCTGTACCGGGAATTGCTGCCGCCTTCGGGTTTGTCACGCGACGGCTCGGCCTCGGTGTACCGCCGCTTCGTCGTACCCGCCGGCACGCATCATCTGAGCGCACGGCTCGCGGACAATGCCAAAGGCGAATTCAACTATCGCGCCGAGAAAACCCTGACGCTGGCGCCGGCGCAGATCGTGGTGGTGGAGTTCCATGCTCCCGCCGGCTTCCAGTTCCTCCACTGAGGCCCGACCGGGCCTTGACGCGGGTCAACCCGGCATCGCGGCACAACGGCTAGGATGACAACGAATTTCACCTTACCGCCCAACCATGGAGCCGAACATCCGGACCCAGGCATTAAGCGCCGTGCGCGTGGTCGAAGCCGTGTTCGACCGCGCCTTCGGCGCCCGCGACAATCCGCTGCGCCACCTCGGTGCGCTCGGTTTCTATTTCTTCTGGGTGATGGCGGTCACCGGTATCTATCTGTACGCCTTCTACGACACCGGCGTGACCGAAGCTTATTACTCGGTCGAGCGGCTGACGCACGATCAGTGGTATCTCGGCGGTGTGATGCGCAGTCTGCATCGCTACGCCGCGGACGCATTCGTGGTGGTAATCGGGTTGCACCTGGTGAAGGAAACCGTCAACGCGCGCTATCGCGGCTTCCGCTGGTTTTCCTGGCTGACCGGCGTGCCGACGCTGTGGCTGGCCTACGCTTCCGGCATCGGCGGCTACTGGCTGGTCTGGGACCGGGTCGCGCAGTTCTCGGCGACCGCAACCGCGGAATGGCTGGACTGGCTGCCGCTGTTCGGCGAGCCCCTGGCGCGCAACTTTCTGACGCCCGCAGCGGTCAACGACCGCTTCTTTTCGCTGCTCGCGTTTCTGCACATCGGCATCCCGCTGCTGTTGTTGCTGGCGAT
>JANOGH010000403.1:0-2259 GCA_031414075.1 Betaproteobacteria bacterium
AGTGACGTGTCTTGCGCTCAACGTTTACTACGAAGCCCGGGGAGAATCCCTTGCGGGAAAATACGCGGTGGCGGAAGTGACGATGAACCGCGTGGCCTCGCGCCGTTACCCGGGAACAGTCTGTGAAGTCGTCTACGAGAAGAAATGGGACCGGCTGCGCAAGCGTTACGTGGGCGCATTCTCATGGACGGAGTTTGACCTCATTCCGCACCCGGAAGGGGGGCAGTGGCGTCGGGCCAGAGACGTCGCTGAAGCTGTCTACTTCGGACGGCAACCGCCGCGGCTGAACGGCGCCCTGCACTACCACGCGACTTACATCAGACCGAGTTGGGCGCGCGGCCGGCAACCCGTCGCGCGCATCGGGGGGCATGTTTTCTACGAGTGATTCGTCATGCGCGGATACAGGCATAATCCGCGCAATGCTCATGAGATCTTTCGGTTCCGTACTCCGGCTCGGCGCTGTGGTTCTTTTGCTTGCCCTGATTCCCTACACGCTGTTTGCCGGGTTCTGGCTGTATCTCGCGGTTTCCTCATGGACGGCCGGCTCCACTGGCCCGCTTGTCTACGCCATGGCCCGCTTCCTTGCCTGCATCATGCTCATTTATGCGCTATGGCGGCTGCGGCAAACGGGCTCACGCCTGCGTAAGGGTAATCTGCCGGGCGGTTGAGGATGCCGTCCAGTGGCTGGCAGCACCAACGCGCGGTGGGATTCCTGTTGTCGAATCGATCCTGTCACCGTGGCTGCAGCACCTTTTCGAACGCTCGCAGGCTGTTCTGCAAAGGAGTGATCGCCATAGCCAGGCCGAGAGCGACGCCTGCTGCGTTGAATAGCATGTCCGAATACTCGAATCCACGGTAGTCAGTCATTCCCTGGAGGTACTCGAGCGCAACGCCCAGAACGCAGAACGCAGAGGCCAACAACAGCCGGCGTCCCGTCGTACGGTATATTTGTGCGAACCAGATCATCAGCCAGCCATAGGCAATCATGTGGCCAATCTTCAGACCCTCGGGTTCACCAAGATCAATCGGATCGGGCGTCAGCGACAAATAGACAACCAGCAGAACAAAGCCGAGTCCGCAGAGGATCCAGCGTCGCCTGAATCTCAATGGCATCGCGTAGGTGCCATTCAGCAGCGTAAGGCGGTCGCAGGGAATGCGTCACTCTTCATTGGAGTCTGATGCAGGGAGTACGCGCCTGAGCAGGGACAAATCCTGCTCCTCTGCCACTTTGGAGGCGTATTGAATGTTCTTTTCGATTTCCTCGAAATAGAGATTGCGTCCATCAAAATGCCGCTGCACATACTTGTGCGTCTCGCCGAGCTGATCGTTCAGGCGTGCCGCCGCAGTCTTGTAGAACCCCGCTGTTTTGCCCATGAATTCCTCCACTGAGGTGAACAGGATTCCGCGGCGTTGATCGCCCGCGCCATTCGACGCAAGGCCGCCTTGCACGAACTCGGGAAACAGCCGATCACGGCATTTTTCAAGATAGCAGCGATCGGCCATCTGCGCGATGATATCTGCCGTACCCAGCATATGGCCCAGCATGCGAAACATGTTGTTCGGTACCTGGATTCGATTAGCCGGCCGCTCGTAGCCGGTGAAATGGACGATTTCTCTGGCTATCGGGGCCAACTCCGACATGCCGATTCCATCCAGATATCGCTGCATGAATCTTGCACCGCGGGCAACGTGGATGGGCGTGTACTGGGCGCCGTTATCGTGGCGGCTGTCATTGACGTGGCGCAGATAGCCAACGTCGTGCAGTAGTGCGATCACCACGCCGAACGCGAACAGTCGCGGGCCCATCGATTCCGCGCCCCCTCGCGAACGCTCATATCCGTCCATCAGGCGTGCCATTGCCAGCGAGACTTCAAGGACGTGCTGAAGATTGTGGTACGCGGTATCGCAGGCGCGGTAGTGGGGATTCTCTCCGCGATAGAGTCGCACGACGTCGGAGAAACACCGGTCCAGTTGCTGCGTGCCGGCGTCCGCAAACAACTCGCGGAAGATTCGATCAATCTCCCGATTCACCGACGCATGGTCGGTCGTATCCACCGTGTTGCTGACGTCGAAATTGTTGCGGCGTAAGGTCATAGGTGTGGGCTGCAAACAAAAGTCAGTTGTCCTGCGTCGGAAACCGGGTTGAATCGCGTCTTAGCATCTCCTGTATCGTCGGCAGAAAGTCACGCCGGGGAAGATGGGCAAGTCGGGTGGCGCGCGCATGATCACGAACTCGCCCCTGCCGGCGCCACCGACATC
>JANOGH010000404.1:0-4837 GCA_031414075.1 Betaproteobacteria bacterium
TCGATCGGTCACACCGCGAAATCCGGATAGGCGACCTGCATGTCGACCTCGGGTTTTCCCTCGAGCCGACCGTGCGTGTGCGAGACGTGTACATCGAGAATGCGCCATGGGCGGACAAGCGCCCGGCCGCCGTTGTCGGCGAGGCTTCGTTTACCTTTTCGTTGAAGAGCGTATGGGAAGGACGGCCGGTGATTTCGCGGCTGGTTCTGATCGACGCGGATCTGGACCTGGAAAGGCAGGCGGACGGGCTCAGGAACTGGCGCCTGCGGAAACCGGAGGATCGGGGCCCCGGCCGGGTCAAGGTGCTGAGCGTGGAACCCCATCGCACGAGGATCCGCTTCGTTCGTCGCGATATCGATCTCGATGTCACGGCTGCCGCAAGTGCGTCGCAATCCGCATCGGACAAGGGCGCGGCCCACGCGTCGCACCCGACGCGGATCGACTTCGAGGGTGAGTTCGGCGGCACCGCTTTCTCCGGCGATATGCAGACCGGCGAGCTGCTGACGTTTCTGGAAACCGGGAAATCTTTTCCGATGCGCGGGCACGCCTCAGCCGGCAAAAGCCGGCTCGATGTCGACGGCACCGTCGCCGACCTGTTCGATCCCTCCGCGGTCGATGCAAAAGTAAGCCTCGCCGGCCTCTCGCTGTCGGAACTGCATCCTTTCTTCCGCACTTCGCTGCCCGCTACGCGGCCCTATGAATTCGAGTCGCGCGTCCGGCGGACGAAGGGCGACATCTCATTCACGGAGGTGCGGGGAAAGATCGGCAATACCGACCTCGCCGGGGAGTTCAGTGTCGACCGGAGCAAGGAGCGCCCGATGGTGCGGGGCGCGCTGCGCAGCGAATCGGCCGATCTCGCCGACCTGGGGCCGCTGGTGGGCATCCGCGATTCGTCGGACGACGCTGTATCCCATACCGACGACAGCAAAGGCCCGGCACCGGAGAAATCCGATTCAAAGACCATGAAGCTCAGGCGCATTTTTTCCGAACGTGCCCTCAACTTCGGTCGCCTGAAGGCCTTCGACGCACAGGTGAGTCTGGACCTCAGAAAACTCAAGGCGGCTGCGCGACCGGAGCTGGAAAGCCTGAAGGTCGCCGCCAATCTGCAAAACGGCGTCCTGACACTGAAGCCGATCGATCTCGGTCTGGCCGGCGGCCAGTTGGCGGGATCGCTCACGCTGGATGGGCAGCGGCAGCCTGCGTCCGCGCAGGCGAAGATCGATGCAAGGAACGTCCGGCTGGAGAAGCTGCTGGCCGGGCGGCTGATGGCGGGGTTCGCTGCAGGACCAGTCGCAGCCCACTTCGACCTGAAGGGGCAGGGCGCGTCCGTCGCGGCAATGCTCGGCACGGTCTCCGGAACGGTGACGATTGTCATGGAGGAGGGCGGCCACATCTCCAACAAGTTGAACGCCGCGCTGGAACTCGATGCCGGAGAATTTCTGCGCGTGCTGATCACCGGAGACAAGGTGATCGCAATCAACAGCGGGGCTATCGACTTCGGATTCGAGGACGGGATCGGAAAGTCGCGTACGATCCGGCTCGACACCGAGCAGGCGCGTATCGACGGCGCGGGATTGCTCAACCTGCGCGACGAAACGATGGACTTGATTCTGACGCCCCATCCCGTAAAGCCGCCTGTCCTCGCCCTGAATTCCTCGATCCGTGTGAACGGGCCGCTTGGGAAACCCGGGATAGGGATAGTCAGGAAGTCGGTGACGGGGAAACAGCCGTGACGCGTGACGACGCGGAAGGTGGTAGCTTCGGCGTCGAGGGGCGAGGGACGAGTAAGATCTTGGAGTATTAGAGCCTTCATGCTTTCAGTCGCCCCTCGGCGTTGACTTTGTATTCACCTTTCCCCTTTAGCCTGATTCCTTCCTCTCTTCTCTCCAAGATCCATGACGATCCAGTGGTTCCCGGGCCACATGAGCCTGGCGCGCAAAAAGGCAGCCGAGACAATGGAGTGGGTCGACGTCGTCATCGAAGTGGTCGATGCGCGTCTGCCCGAGGCCAGCAGCAACCCGATGATCAGGACGTTGCGCGAGCACCGTCAGCGTCCGGCGCTGAAGATCCTCAACAAGGCCGACCTGGCCGATCCCTTGGCGACCAAGGCCTGGCTGGATTTTTACAATCAGCAGAAGGGCGTCAAATCGGTCGCGCTATCGTGCAAGAAACCGGCTGACGTTGCGCGCGTAACCGGCTACTGTCAGGCGATCGCCCCCCATCGCAACGACAACACGAAGCCGCTGCGCATGATGATCATGGGCATCCCCAACGTCGGCAAATCGACGCTGATGAACGCACTGGTGAAGCGTCGCATTGCGGCAGTTGGCGATGAACCGGCGGTCACCAAGATGCAGCAACGCTTCGATCTGAGCACGGGCATGACGATCACCGATACACCCGGCCTGCTGTGGCCGAAGATCGAGTATGAGAGCGACGGCTACATGCTGGCCGCCAGCCACGCGATCGGTACCAACGAAGTCATGGAAGAAGATGTGGCCGCGTTTCTCGGCGACATTTTGATCGCGCGCTACCCGAAGCTGCTGACCGCGCGCTACGGCTTCGCGCTCGATGGCCTGAATGGTCCGGCCCTGGTCGAAGCGGTCGCCAAACGCCGCGGCTGCCTGGTCAAAGGCGGCGGCCTCGACCTCGAAAAAGCCGCACTCATCCTGCTCGACGACTATCGCAGCGGCACGCTGGGACGCATCAGCCTCGAAACCCCCGACACGCGGGCCAAGATGCTCGAAGCGCAAACTGCGCTGTCGAGCAGGGACGAGGGGCGAGGGACGAGGGGCGAGGGGTAAATCGAATCCCGGGGCATTGGAGCTGTCATGCTTTTCCCTCATTCCAACCCTTCTGCTGCGCTTCAAATGTTTCCTTGTCCCGGGAGGAGAAGGGCTCTTCTTCCCTCTCCCTCCGGGATACCCTGGCGCAGCCCGGAGTACCCGTTTAGAGGGATCGAGGGTGAGGGAAAAACGGGCGAGGCGGATGCGGAACGAAGTGCGAATTTCGAGACCGGAAACCGTGTGACCGTTAGAATCCGGCAGATGATCGAATACAAGTTCAATTTCTGCTTCTTGCTGCGCTGAGCCGGGCTGAGATGGACACCACCCCGCACATAATTGCTTCGCTCCTGGCGCTCGGTATCGCGCTCGCCTTCATCGTGGCTGATCGCGAGGCGCCGACAACCCGCGCGCTGTCGATTTTTCTCGCCTCTATCGGCATTGCCATCGCATCGTATTCGCAGGTCGAATTGCGGTTCCTCAGAGGAAGCGACTACCCCGCGTGGGGTGGCATTTTTGCGATCCCCGAGGTCTTTGCGTTCTACTTCGGGTATGAATGGGTGCTGCGCATACGCAAAACGATCCCGGCGCGCAATCTGACCACCCGGTTCGGCGACAATCAGTTGCGTGTTGCGCAAGGGCTCGCGATCGCGTACGGCATATTGGCGTTGTGTTTTCCGCGGCTTCGCGCTTACGAGTTCAGCGGCAGCCTTTCCGGCAGCGGACTCGGGCCCGCTTTTTATCTGTTCGCCATTCCGCTCAGCCTTTCCCTCGCTTTGGGAATCGCTTCCGGCGCCATGACGCTCAACCGGCGTCCGGACATCGCCGAACGCCAGAGGTTGGTGGCGTTTATGGCAGCGGCACCCTTCATGGCTTCGGCCATGATCCTGCCGCCCAGTCTCGCCCCGGTCATGAGCTCGTTGGGCATGCTGGTCTTCCTCGTCGGCGCCATCCAGTACTACGTCATCCAGGGCCGCCGCGTGCAGTTCCTGTCGCGCTTTCTGGCACCGCAGGTCGCCGAACTGGTGCGCGAACAGGGATTGGCGAGCGCTACTCGGGAGCAGACGCTGGAACTCTCTGTGGTGTGTTGCGATTTGCGCGGCTTCACGGCCTTTTCCGCGGCAACGGAATCGGGCAAGGTGATCCAGATCCTGCGCGAGTACTATGATGCCGTCGGCGCGGCGGCGGTAAGCGTCGGTGGCACGATCAAGGACCAGGCGGGCGACGGGGTGCTGATCCTGGTGGGCGCACCGATCCGCTTCGAGGACCACGCGCAGCGGGCACTGGCACTTGCACGAAAGATTCGGGAAAGTGGCGTGACGCTCACCGCGCGCTGGTCGGATGGCGACCTGCAACTGGGCCTCGGTGTCGGAGTGGCCAGCGGGTTCGTTTCCGTGGGCGTGATCGGTACGGCGTCCCGTCTCGAATACGCGGCCGTCGGTTCGGCGGTGAATCTCGCGTCGCGGTTGTGCTCGGAGGCGGCTCACGCCGAAGTCCTGGTCGATGCGCGCACCGTCGAGCTGGTCGGCGCCGAACGCTCCGATGGTGAACTGGTCTCGTCCGCACCGCGTAAGCTGAAGGGCTTCGCCCAACCCGTGCCCAGCTATTTTCTGGCGCCGACTTGAGACGGTGTTTTTTCGGTAGCGCTTGCGATTTTACAATCAGACCATCCAGGAACTGGACGACGGCTTGGGCATCACGCTGTACGTCTTTCCCGATGAGGAGGGCGAGGACGATCTCGCGATCTGGTGCGAGGGTTATCTCGAAAGGCTTCTGCCTGCTTCGGCGATTCGGTGATTGCGGTGTATTCCTACTGGGTTGACAAACGCATCTCGCATGCGCCGATCCAGTGCGATGGCCCGAGGGTTAGAAGCAACGCCCCTTGTCCCTGCGGCAAGGGGAAAAAATTCAAGAGTTGCCACGGCAGTAGTTAGGCGCGAGGTATGAGGTAAGAGGTGCGAGGTGCGAGGTACGAGGTGCGAGGTGCGAGGTGCGAGGTGCGAGGTGCGAGGTACGAGGCACCAGGTCTGGGCACGAGGGAAAGGACAAAGCCA
>JANOGH010000405.1:0-3067 GCA_031414075.1 Betaproteobacteria bacterium
TGACGAAACGCTCGTAGTGGCCGAGGTCCAGATCGGTCTCGGCGCCGTCCTCGGTCACGAACACCTCTCCATGCTGGAAAGGACTCATGGTGCCGGGATCGACGTTGATGTAGGGGTCCAGCTTGAGGAGCGTGACTCTGATGCCGCGGGATTCGAGAATTGCGGCGAGAGACGCGGAAGCGATACCTTTGCCCAGCGAAGAGACAACACCACCGGTTACAAAGATAAATTTTGTCATTCCATACTCGCTCCGACTTGCCTGCGGAATCTTAACCCAAACCGGCCGTAGCCGTCACAAAATATTGTGCCCCCCCACCCTGATTTCCGATCAGGCCGCGGCGGCTTTTCTCTCGGCGTACTTGCCCAGAAACATCCAGGTCTCGACCACGGTATCGGGATTCAGCGAAATCGCATCGATGCCCTGCTCCATCAGCCACTCGGCGAGGTCCGGATGATCCGACGGTCCCTGCCCGCAGATGCCGACGTACTTGCCTGCCTTGCGGCAGGCCTGGATCGCCATGCTGAGCATCGCCTTGACCGCCGGGTCACGCTCGTCGAACTGGCCGGCGACAATGCCGGAGTCCCGGTCCAGGCCGAGGGTCAACTGGGTCATGTCGTTGGAGCCGATCGAGAAGCCGTCGAAATGCTGCAGGAACTGGTCGGCGAGAATGGCGTTCGACGGGATCTCGCACATCATGATGACCCGCAGGCCGTTACTGCCGCGTTCCAGCCCGTTTTTCCTGAGCAGCTCGATGACCTGTGCCGCTTCGCTGACGGTGCGCACGAACGGCACCATGATTTCGACGTTGGTCAGCCCCATCTCGTCGCGCACTTTCTTCAGCGCACGGCACTCCAGTTCGAAGCATTCGCGGAAGGATTCCGAAATGTAGCGGGACGCCCCGCGGAAACCGAGCATCGGATTTTCTTCCTCCGGCTCGTACTGCTTGCCGCCGGTGAGGCTGGAGTATTCGTTGGATTTGAAATCCGACAGGCGCACAATGACCGGCTTCGGGAAAAATGCGGCGCCGAGCGTGGCAATGCCTTCAGTGAGCTTGTCGACGTAGAACGAAACCGGGTCGGGATAACCCGCGCAGAGCGTATCGATCGCTGCCTTGAGGTCCGGCTTCAACCTGGCATAGGCCAGCGCCGCCTTCGGATGCACGCCAATCATGCGCGCGATGATGAATTCCAGCCGCGCCAGGCCGATGCCGGCATTCGGCAAACGCTGAAAATCGAAGGCCAGCTCGGGATTGCCGACGTTCATGCTGATCTTGACCGGTAAGTTGGGCAGCTTGTCGATCTGGATGTGCAGCACTTCCACATCGAGGATGCCCTGATAGACGAAGCCGGTATCGCCCTCTGCACACGACACCGTGACGTGCTCGCCCTCGCCCAGTTTCACGGTTGCGTCACCACAACCCACCACGGCCGGAATACCAAGCTCGCGGGCAATGATGGCGGCGTGGCAGGTGCGTCCGCCACGGTTGGTCACGATCGCCGAAGCCTTCTTCATCACCGGCTCCCAGTCGGGGTCGGTCATGTCGGTGACCAAAACGTCGCCGGACCTGACCCGGTTCATTTCGGACGCATTCTTGACCAGCCTGACCGTGCCCGTGCCGATGCGGTTGCCGATGGCGCGTCCGGTGACCAGTTCGGCGCCACGCTTCTTCAGACGGAAGCGCTCCTGGGTTTCTTCTCTCGCCTTCACGGTCTCGGGTCGCGCCTGCAGGATGTAGAGCTTGCCATCGATTCCATCGCGACCCCATTCCACGTCCATCGGCCGGCCGTAATGCATCTCGATGGTCATGGCGTAGCGAGCGAGTTCCTCGACCTCGACATCGTTGATGGAGAAACGGCGTTGCTCCTCCATCGCAACGTCCAGCGTCTGCACCGAGCGGCCCGCGGCGCGGCTGTCGGTAAACACCATGCGCAACGCTTTGGAGCCGAGGTTGCGGCGCAGGATTGCCGGACGGCCTGCGGCCAGGGCGATTTTGTAGACGTAAAACTCGTCCGGGTTGACCTGCCCCTGTACCACCGTCTCGCCCAATCCGTAGGCGGATGTAATGAACACGACCTTGTCGAAACCGGATTCGGTGTCGAGCGTGAACATCACGCCCGCCGCCCCCTTGTCGCTGCGGACCATGCGCTGCACGCCGGCCGAGAGGGCCACATTCGAATGGGCAAAGCCCTGATGCACGCGGTAGGAGATCGCGCGATCGTTGTACAGCGAGGCGAACACGCGCCGGATCGCCAGCACCACATTGTCCAGCCCATGGATGTTGAGGAAAGTTTCCTGCTGGCCGGCGAAGGAAGCGTCGGGCAGATCTTCCGCGGTCGCCGAGGACCGCACCGCGAAGGTCGCTTCGCTTCCCTGCCCTTTGACCAATGTCTCATACGCCGATGCGACGTCGGCCTGCAGCGCGGATGGCAGCGGCGCTTCCAGGATCCACTGGCGAATCTGCTTGCCGACTGCCGCCAGCGCGGTGACGTCCTCGACATCGAGCTTCAAGAGGGATTGCTCTATGCGGGCAGCCAGGCCGCCGCCGGCCAGAAATTCCCGGTAGGCCTCTGCCGTTGTGGCAAAGCCGCCCGGTACCCGCACGCCGGCACCGGCCAGCTGGCTGATCATTTCTCCGAGGGAGGCATTCTTGCCGCCGACGCTGTCGACGTCGGTCATGCGAAGCTGTTCAAACGGGATGACATAACGCTGCTTGCTCATGCGGCGGTCCACGATGGATGGGTTAAAAAAATGTTATTTTACCGGCGGAACCATTCTTGTGCACCACAACATGACGATCAATCGCACCGCGTTCTTCGTGTCCGACCGCACCGGCATCACGGCCGAGATGCTGGGCCACAGTCTGTTGACCCAGTTCGAGCACGTGTCTTTCACGGAAATCACGCTGCCTTTCGTCGATTCGCTGGAAAAGGCGCAGGACACGACGCGCCAGATAAATGAGACCGCCGAAAAGGATGGCAACCGGCCGCTGGTCTTCAGCACCTTGGTGGACAAGAGCCTCAGCCGCATCATCCAGGCCGGGAACGGGTTTTACATCGACTGTTTCCA
>JANOGH010000406.1:0-3533 GCA_031414075.1 Betaproteobacteria bacterium
GGCTTCGGCCTCGAAGACCTCGGCATTCCCGTCACCAAACAGCGCACCGTCGAAACCAACGATTATCTGCAGACCATCTATCCGAACATCTATGCCTGCGGCGACGTCGCCGGACCTTATCAGTTCACCCATACCGCTGCACACCAGGCCTGGTATGCGGCGGTCAACGCGCTGTTTGGAGGCTTAAGGAAATTCCGGGCCGACTACCGCGTCATTCCCTGGGCGACGTTCACCGAACCGGAAGTCGCCCGCGTCGGTCTCAACGAAACCGAAGCGCGGGAGAAAAGCATCCGCTACGAAGTGACGACTTATGGCATCGACGATCTGGATCGCGCGATTGCCGATTCCGAAGCGCACGGGCTGGTCAAGGTGCTGACCGTGCCGGGCAAGGACAAGATCCTGGGCGTAACCATCGTCGGGGAGCATGCCGGCGACCTGATCGCCGAATACATCATGGCGATGCGCCACGGCATCGGACTGAACAAGGTGCTCGGCACCATTCATATCTATCCGACGATGTCCGAGGCCAACAAGTATGTGGCCGGTAACTGGAAGAAAGCCCACGCACCGCAGGGGCTGCTGAAGTGGGTGGAGCGCTATCATTCGTGGATGAGAGGATAGAGTGAGGCGCTAGGCGCTAGGCTCTAGGCACGAGGCTTTAAAGTCTGGCCTAGCGCCTAGAGCCTAGAGCCTAGTACCCCTAAGAAACGATATTCACGATCGGCCGCCAATCGAGACAACAATGAAAAAACTACTGCTCACGTTCCTGCTGACTCTCCTGCCCGTCTCCGGCTTCGCAGCATTCGATCATTCGCATGCGCAGTGGGACGCCCTGACAAAAAAGCATGTCGCCTGGCTGCCCGGGGGAAATGCATCTCAGGTCGACTACAAGGGTTTTCAGGCCGATCGCCAGGCGCTCAAGAGCTACCTGGACGGCGTCTCCTCGGTGAACCAGGCGGATTACAACGGCTGGACTAAATCGCAGAAGCTCGCTTTCCTGATCAACGCCTATAACGCGTTCACCGTCGAGCTTATCCTGACCGAATACCCGGGGGTAAAATCGATCAAGGATCTCGGTTCGCTGCTCCGAAGCCCGTGGAAGAAGAAATTCTTCACCCTGCTGGGCAACGAGCGCGGCCTCGACGATATCGAGCAAGGCATGATCCGCGCGCCAGGCAGTTTCGACGATGCCCGCATCCACATGGCGGCGAATTGCGCTTCGATCGGTTGCCCGGCGCTGCGCGACGAGGCTTACGTCGCCGACAAGCTGGACGCGCAGCTCGAAAACAGTGTGGTGCGTTTTCTCTCCGACCGCAGCCGCAACCGCTTCAACCCGCAGTCGGGCAGTCTTGAAGTTTCGAAGATCTTCGACTGGTATGCCAAAGACTTCGCTGCCCGCGCCGGCTCCGTGGAAACCTGGCTTTCTGCCTATGCCGATCGGCTGACGGACGATTCCGGACAGCAACAGGTGATCCGGGAAAAGAGAGCCCGGCTTGCGTACCTCGATTACGATTGGAAGTTGAACGAAAACAAATGAGGCGCGGGGCACGAGGCACGAGGCACGAGGGGGAAAAGCAAAACGCTCCAGCGCGTGTGGATAAGGCCGTTCCCTCGTGCCTCGTGCCTCGTGCCTCGTGCCTCGCTTCACCCCCCCTTTCAATCGTTATCCCCACATTGAATGAAGCAGCAGGCATCGTCGCCTTCCTCGAACCACTGCAACGGCTACGCGATCGGGGCGTCGAGATCGTGCTGGCCGACGGGGGCAGCCGCGATGGCACCGTCACTGCGGCCACCCCGCTGGTGGATCGGGTCATTGCCGCCCGGCGCGGTCGCGCGTCGCAGATGAATTCAGGCGCAGCCGTGGCCGCTGGCGACGTCCTGCTGTTCCTGCATGCGGATTGCGCGCTTCCCGAACATGCAGATCATTCGATACTGAACGGCCTCGCCGTTTCGCGGCGGCGTTGGGGCCGCTTCGACGTGGCGCTCTCCGGTGCGGCGATCATGTTGCGAATCGTCGAACGCGCAATGAACCTGCGCTCCCGACTGACGGGCATTTGCACCGGCGATCAGGGATTGTTTGTCGAACGCACACTGTTCGAGGCAAGCGGCGGTTTCCCCGACATCGAACTGATGGAAGACGTGGCGATCAGCGGAATACTCCGCAAATCGGGCCCGCCGCTGTGTCTTCGCGTCACCCTGGTCACTTCATCCCGACGCTGGGAAAAGAACGGGATATGGCGCACCATTGTGCTCATGTGGCGGCTGCGACTGGCGTATTTCCTCGGGTCCGAACCCCGCCGCCTCGCTGAACTCTATCATGGCCGCAAAAAATGAAAACAGCATCCTGGTGTTCGCGCGCGCGCCGGTTCCCGGCCAGGTCAAGACGCGGCTGATCCCGCTGCTCGGCGCGCACGGCGCCGCGGCGCTGCATCGCAAACTCACGGAGCACGCCCTGGCGGTAGCTCATGAATCGCGCATCGGCCAGGTTGAACTATGGTGCACGCCTTCGATCGACGATGCATTCTTCCAGAGCTGTCGCGAACGCTTCAATGCCGAATTGCATCTGCAATGCGAGGGTGACCTTGGCGCGCGCATGCTCGATGCCTTCGAGAGTGCGCTCGGCCGCGCGCGACACGTGCTGCTGACCGGCAGCGACTGCCCTTCCCTGACCGCGGCGGACCTGTGGACCGCCGTGCACGCGCTGCACGATGGCCGCGACGCCGTGCTCTGCCCTGCACAGGACGGCGGCTATACGCTGATCGGGATGACACACGCGATGCCGGGGTTGTTCGACGCGATGACCTGGGGGACCGACATCGTCATGGAGGAGACCCGTGAACGCCTGCGCAACCTCGGCTGGCGCTGGCACGAACTGCCGACTCACTGGGATCTGGATCGCCCGGAAGACTATCAGCGGCTGGTGCACGAAGGCTGGATTGCAGGTGCAGAACCGGGCGGGCCGTCGTGAGCCGTCGCATTGCGGTTGTGGTGCTGGTAATCGCGGGCAACCTGACTTGCGTCGATGCGGCGAACGAGCAAGTCGAAATCGCGCGCTTCTCTTCCGCGAATGCCGGCGATGCGCTGCCGGAACCCTGGAAGCTCGTCACGCTGGCGAAGATCAAGACGCATACGCGCTATTCTCTGGTGCGCGACGCGGACACGATCGTGTTGCGCGCCGATGCCGACGCTTCGATGGCAAGCGTGGTGCACCCGCTGCATTTCGATCCGCGTGAGCATCCGGTCGTCGAATGGCGATGGAAGATCACCAACCTGCTGCGAAAGTCGAGCATCGCCACCCGGGCCGGCGATGATTTCCCGGCGCGGTTCTACGTGCTGTTCGATTACGACATCGCCCGGCTGCCGTTTGCGACACGCGTGAAAATCCGCATCGCGCGCACGCTCCTGGGCGAGGATGTTCCACTCGCGGTGCTGTGCTACGTGTGGGACGGCAAGGCGCCCGAGGGTACGGCCACGTGGAGTCCCTACACCGACCGCGTACGGATCATCGTTGCCGAAAGCGGTGAAGCACATCT
>JANOGH010000407.1:0-2710 GCA_031414075.1 Betaproteobacteria bacterium
CACTAACACTGGCGAGCCCATTCGCCACTCGTGTACGTTCTTAGCCTTTAGCTTTTCCTCCGCGTCCTCTGCGTCCTCTGCGGTGAGAGTCGTTTTTTTACTGGTAAGGAGGCTGCGTCAGCGGACGATAGTTTGTTAGGCGCCACGCGGAATCCGCAGCGTCGCCTCCAGCCCACCCCGGGCAAGATTGCGCAGACGCAACGAACCGCCATGCGCCTGCGCGATGTTGCGGGCGATCGACAGGCCAAGGCCGCTACCGCCGGTATTGCGGTTGCGTGAACCTTCGATGCGATAGAACGGCTCGAATACTTTCTCGATATCGCCTTCCGGAATGCCGGGCCCGTCATCGCTGATCGCAATGTTGAGCACGCTGCCCTCATCCCGCAACGCAATGTCGGCGCGACGGCCATAGGCAAGCGCATTGTCGATCAGGTTCTGCAGGCAGCGCTTAAGCGCCTGCGCCCTGCCCATCACCGGGCTGAACGCATCGCCGGATACCGTGACGGTATGACCGGCCTCCTCCGCGTCCTCCTTCAGGCTGGAGATCAGCGCCGTGAAATCGATCGGCTGGACCGCTTCACCGCCTTCCCCCAGTCCACGCATGTTGTCCAGCGTCGCGCCCACCATCTGCTGCAGTTCATCGAGATCCTTGATGAATTTCGCCTTGATATGCGCATCGTCCAGCATCTCGGCGCGCAGCCGCATGCGCGTGATCGGCGTCTTCAGGTCGTGCGACATCGCGGCGAGTACTTTCATGCGCGTGTCGACGTAGCGCTTCAGGCGGTCCTGCATCACGTTAAGCGCACGCGATGCGCGCACCAATTCGTTGGCACCGCGCTCCGGCAACGGCGGTCGATCGATGTTGCGGCCGAGATCTTCCGCTGCGTTGGCCAGTACCGACAAGGGCCGGGTAACCAGGCGCACCGCCAGGAAACACAGGATAATCATCACGCCATCGACGATCGCGAGATTGCGAAACATGCGGATCACCCACCTGGTTTCCCTGGCCGGGCCGATACTCTCCACGGTCATCCACACGCCGTCGTTCAACAGGACGGTCGCGACCATCCTGACGCCGGGCCGCTCGCCCAATTCGCGCGCGTACCAGGATTCGGGATTGAGATAGACCGGGCGCGCATCGATCACCCTGAAGCCGACACCCAGTGGCAGCGCCAGCGCCAAGGCATCCCGCGCAGTGGTCGACAATTCCGATTCCTCGCCGGCGGCCGCGTCCGAGCCTGCGGGCTTGCCGTAGGTCACCTTCAGTGTGTCGCTGGAAATCGCGCGCATGATGCGGGTCCGTTCCGCAGGGCTGGCGACCGTCATCGTGCGCACGACATCCCCGATCCGCGTCGCCGCCTGGTTCGCGCCGGCACGAAACACCAATGCACTGCGATCGGAGATCGCAATGGTGGTCGTGATCAACTGGATCGCCAGAAAGCCGCCCGCCAGAATCAGCGCGATGCGCCCGAACAACGATCGCGGAAGAAATCTCATTGCTTCTCCTTCCGCAGTTTTTCTTCCGCCGGCTTTTCCTCAACTCTGGTGGCGAGCACGTAGCCCTTGCCCCGCACGGTTTTGATGATTTCCGGCTCTCGCGCCTGCTCGCGCAGGCGCTCCCGCAGCCGGCTGACCTGCATGTCGATGGTGCGATCGAGCGGATCCGCGTCGCGCCCGAAGGTAAAATTGGAAAGCTGGTCACGCGACAACACGACATTCGGATTCTGCAGGAAGATCAGCAGCAACCGGTATTCCGCACCCGACAGAGGCACCACCACGCCGTCCGGCGCGCACAGGTTGCGCGCACGCGTATCCAGCCGCCACTCTGAAAAGCTGAACGACTCCGGCACATTGACCTCGCTATCCGTGGGCAGGGATTTCGCCCGGCGCAGGATGCTGCGGATGCGTGCCAGCAGTTCGCGCGGATCGAAGGGTTTGGCCAGATAGTCGTCGGCGCCCATTTCCAACCCCAGGATGCGGTCGACGGCCTCCCCACGAGCGGTCAGCATCAATACCGGCACCTGGGAATGCGATCGCAGTTGTCGGCACAGCGACAGGCCGTCCTCGCCCGGCAACATCAGATCCAGCACCACCAGACTCGCCGGCTTCAACGCCAACGCCTCCCGCATCGCCTTGCCATCCGCCACGGCGTGCGCATCGAAACCATTCTTGCGCAGGTACTCCTCCAGCAGGGTCTGGATGTCTTCGTCATCATCGACAATCAGGACGCGATCTCGCATGGCTGCTCTTATACCTCCGACCGAAACCCATTGGGAGAAGTTTTGTCACTTACTGTAACCCTCGCCGGACCCCGGACATTTCGTTACATGGCGCGCGAGGCACTGACATACAGTGGCCACTCCCGAGAAACGGTTTCGGAATCATCCCGCAACGAAGCAATGAGCAGCGCCCCCCTTGCGTCCCTGGCCGCTGAAGAGCTGATTCCCACCGGCAGGCAACGCGGCACCAGACGCGCTGCCTGGTGGCGGCGCACCTGGGTCTGGTTGCCGCTGCTCGGCATTCTGGGCGCCAGCGCCTATTTCGTTCTAGCCAAACCCGAAGTCGGCAAACCGGCCGGCATGCAGCAGTCTGGCGGCAAGCCGGACCTGAACGCAATGAACCGCAGCCAGCCGGTAGTCGTGGCAGCGGCCAGGGTCGGCGACATCAACCTTTACCTTAACGGGCTGGGCACAGTCGTGCCGCTCAACAC
>JANOGH010000408.1:0-2979 GCA_031414075.1 Betaproteobacteria bacterium
CTCGCGCCTAGAGCCTAGCGCCTCGCGCCTCGCGCCTAAACCATGTGGTTCGTCTACATTGTCCGCTGCGCGGACGACACGTTGTACACTGGCATCGCCAAAGATGTCGCGCGGCGCATCGAGGAACACAATTCGAACAACCGGCTGGGCGCCGCCTACACCCGTGGCCGGCGGCCGGTGGCGCTGGTGCACAGGGAAACGGTGAAAACGCGATCCGCGGCAGCCAGGCGCGAGTACGAGATCAAGCAGATGACGAGACAGGGAAAGCAAGCGCTCGTGAAAGCACGACAGCGGTCAAAGGGCCGAGCCCATGCGAAGGCTTGAAACCCGGCGGAAGGTCCGGCCATGAAAACAGTGAACTCGGAAGAAGAGGATGACGAAGTTCCCGCGGGCGGACGCTGTCCGATCTGCGAATTGCAGGCAGGCGAATGCGATCACCTGGTCGCATCGATCAATCTGACTTATGCTGAAATCGTCGCCGGCGCAGCCTTTGTGCACGAGCGCGTGATCCTCGATCTGCTGGAGCATCTCGCTGCCAGTGATCCCGATGCCCTCAAGGTCGCGGGTGCAGGACCCGTGCTCGAACACGTCGCGACTCTGGTCAAGGCCGAGACGGAGGACGGAGCCAGTGCCGGCGATGCGGTCGCCATTCATTTCCCGCAGATCATGGCGGCCATGAGCCAACTGCTGCAGGAGGATGGAGACGTCACGGCGACCGAAATCGATGCGGCCTCGGGGCCTGACTCTTCCGTCGAGAACCTGTGGTCTCAGGACCCCGAAGGCATTGTCGAGCGCTTGATTGAACGGCTGGAGGAGTTGGTAGAGGAAGTGGACGCGGGGTAGGCAATCCGCATCGGCCTTGATCCCGTATATCCCGCAACTGATGGTTTATCCTGAAAGCATTGCCAACATGAAGACGGTCTCCCGATTCGCTCAGGTTTTAGCGCTTTTCCTTTTTGTCTCGATCAGCAACGCGGCGGATCCCGGTCCCGCGGGACAAACCGCCTCTGCGATTTTCGCAGGCGGATGTTTCTGGTGCGTGGAGGCGGATTTCGACAAAGTGCCCGGCGTTATCGCCACCGAATCGGGCTACGCCGGCGGCAAGCTGCAGAACCCGACGTACGAACAGGTGAGCGCCGGCGGCACGGGCCACGCCGAAGCGGTGCGCGTAACCTACGATCCCGCCAAGGTCAGCTACGTAAAGCTGCTGGACTTTTTCTGGCATCACGTCGATCCGACGGTGAAGGACCGGCAGTTCTGCGACACCGGCAATCAGTATCGCACCGCGATTCTCTATCAGGACGAAGCGCAACGTAACGCGGCACAAGCCAGCAAGGCCGCGCTCGAAAAGAGCGGCCGCCTTCCACACGTCTACACCGAGATTGCGCCGGCCGGCACATTCTATCCGGCCGAGGAATATCACCAGGACTATTACAAGAAGAATCCGATCCGGTATAAATTCTATCGGACCAGTTGCGGTCGCGATGCACGAATCGGCGAGGTCTGGGGGAAATAAGGTATAGGCGCGAGGGGTGAGGCACGAGGCGCGAGGGGCCAGGTCTTGAGTGCTTAAGGCGTTACTCAACCCCCGCGCCCCGCGTCTCGCGCCTCGCGTCTGCAGCTTCGCGTCCATCTGCAGGTGACAGCTGCGCCCGCCATCAGAATACCGCTGCCGATGAGGAAATGGCGCCGGCCGATAGAATAGCGTGCAAGACGTGTAGACTTCATGGGGATCCTCCTCGGGCAATGCTACTCCCCACGAAATGATCAATAAAACATTCCGCGACCTCAGCCAGCGTAACCTCCTGCTGACGCTTGTCGCGGTTCTCTTGCTGATGCTGGCGATTTTCGTCTTCGCTTTCCGCTTCGTCGAGCCCGCGCCGCCCAACACGTTCGTGATTTCGACTGGTGCGATCGATAGCGGCTATTACATGTTCGCGCAACGCTACAAAGAGATACTGGCCCGCGATGGCGTCAAGCTCGAACTTCTGCCCTCGGCCGGGTCGCAGGAAAACGTAAGCCGGCTGCTGGACAAAAAATACGGGGTCGAGGTGGGCTTCCTGCAGGGCGGCTCCGCCTTTGCTGCGAATGCGCCCGAGCTGGTTTCGCTTGGCAGCATCTACTACGAACCGCTTTGGGTTTTCTATCGGGGGCCGGAAATCCACGACTTCGGCGGGCTGCACGGCAAGAAGCTCGCGATCGGTCCGGAAGAAAGCGGCACGCGTGCGCTCGCGCTGCAGTTGCTGGCAGTCAATGCCACCGTTATGCCGCCCACCATGCTTCTGCCCGACAACGGGCAACGCGCAAGCGAGATGCTCCTGCAGGGCAGGATCGATGCCGTGTTCATGGTCGAGCCGCCGGACTCCCCGCTGGTCGAGAAACTGGTATCGGCACCCGGCATCCGGTTGCTGAGTCTCGCTCGCGCGGAAGCGTATACGCGGCGCTTTCCCGCGCTGACCAGACTGACGTTGCCGCAAGGCGTATTCGACTTCGTGAAGAACGTGCCGGCGCGCGACGTCACGCTGATCTCGCCCACCGCCAACCTGCTGGCCGTCGACCGTCTGCATCCCGCGCTCGCTTACCTGCTCATGCGTGCCGCCAGCGAGATCCACGGCGGCGCCGGGCTGTTGAACAAGGCCGGCGAATTTCCGGCTCCGCTGAATTCGGAGTTTCCGCTCAGCGCCGGGGCGATGCGTTACTACAAATCGGGCCCGACCTTTCTGCAGCGTTATCTTCCCTACTGGGCGGCCGTGCTGGTTGACCGGTGGTGGATCACTTTGCTGCCGGTGCTTGCCCTGATGGTGCCGCTGGGGCGTATCGTTCCGGCGGTCTATCGGTGGCGCGCGCGGTCGCGTATCTACCGCTGGTACGCGAGACTCAAGGAAGTGGAACTTGAGCTGGATGAAAATGCGCCACCGGAAAAGTTGACGGAACTGCTCGCGCGGCTCGACCAGATCGAGCGCGCCGTCAACCGCATCA
>JANOGH010000409.1:0-3712 GCA_031414075.1 Betaproteobacteria bacterium
AATGAAACGCTTTCTTCCGCTCGGCATCTTCCTGGTGTTGGCTATGTTCCTCGCTGCGGGATTGGGCCTGAATCCGCGCGAAGTGCCGTCGCCGTTGATCGACAAGGCGGCGCCCGCGTTCCGGCTGCCGCAGTTGCAGGATGCGGGCAAAACGCTGGGCACCGAAGACCTCAAAGGCAAGGTCTGGATCCTCAACGTCTGGGCATCCTGGTGCGTGGCGTGTCTGGAAGAGCATCCCATCCTGGTCGATTTTTCGAAGCAGAACGTGGTGCCGATCTATGGACTCAACTACAAGGACAAGCGCGAGGACGCGCTGAAATGGCTGGGCAAGCATGGCAACCCCTACACGCTGTCCATAGCGGATAACGACGGGCGCATAGGCATCGACTACGGCGTGTACGGGGTGCCGGAAACCTACGTGATCGACCGCAATGGAATCATTCGCTACAAACGCATCGGTCCCGTCACGGGGCAAATACTTCAGGAGAAGATCCTGCCGCTGGTGAGACAGCTTCAGGGATGAAGCTCGTCACCGCAATCCTTTTGCTCATGCTTGGCACGCAGGGTGCAGCCCGGGAGGCGCCTTCTCCGGCCGATGATCCGGTGCTCGAAAAGCGCGTCGTCAAGTTGACTTCCGAGCTGCGCTGTCTGGTGTGCCAGAACCAGTCGCTGGCGGATTCGCACGCCGATCTGGCGATCGATCTCAAGAACCAGGTGCGCAGCCAGATGCAGGCGGGCAAGAGCGACGCCGAGATTCGCGACTATATGGTTGCGCGCTATGGCGATTTCGTGCTCTACGACCCGCCGTTCAAGGCGAGCACTTTGCTGCTCTGGGCAGGGCCGTTCGCACTGCTGCTTATCGGGCCGCTGGGCCTTGCAGCTTACCTGCGCAGCCGGCGTCGTCGCTTACCCGATGTCGATCTGACACCCGTGGATCGTGCGCGTGCCGAGGCGTTGTTGCGCGGCGACTCCGGAAACGAGTCGCAATGATCGCGTTCGCCGGTGCCGCCTTCTTTCTGCTCATGTCGGGGGTGGTCATCGTGCTGTGGCCGCTGCTGAGGCGCTCGACCTCTGCGGTCGTCGGGCGGGGCCGGTCCAACCTCGACATCCATCGCGATCAGTTCGCGGAACTCGAGAAAGACCTCGAAGCCGGAACGCTGGGCGCGGACCGCTACGAGCAGGCAAAGAATGAACTGGAGAGGCGCGTCCTTGAAGAAACGTCGGTGCAAGCCGAACCGCCGCCATCGGCAGTCCCCGGCAAGGCGGTTCCGATTGTCATCGGCGTGGTCATTCCGCTGGCGGCCATCCTGTTGTACCTTTATCTCGGCAATCTGCAAGGATTGGTGGCGCCGCGCCATCCCGCGGCCGATCTGTCGTCGATTACCGCAGATCAGTTCCAGGAGATGGCTGCCAAGCTGGCGGCGCGCATGCAACAGAATCCGGGCGATGCGCAGGGCTGGACCATGCTGGGCCGGGCTTACCGGGGAATGGAGCGCTTTGGGGAAGCCAACGCTGCGTACCAGAAAGCGGTGGAGCTTAAGCCGCAAGACGCCGACCTGCTGGCGGATTATGCCGAGTCGCTGGCGTTGGCTGCCGGGCGCTCGCTGATCGGTGAGCCGACCAGATTGCTGGATCGCGCACTCAAGCTCGCACCACAAAACACCAAAGTACTGGCACTATCGGGTAGCGCCGCGTTCGAGCGCAAGGATTACAAGGCAGCGATCCGTTATTGGGAGACGATCATCAAGCAACCCGGCGTCAGTGTCGAGCTTGCGCAAACGTTGCAGAAAGGGGTCGCCGAATCGAAAGCGCGGCTGACAGGCAAGCCGGTAGCGGTGGTTGCTGCCGGTAAAGAACGCGTGACCGGTTTCGTGAATCTCGATGATTCGCTGAAGAGCAGGGTGCGGCCGGACGACACGGTGTTTGTTCTTGCCCGCGCCGCGAGCGGACCGCGCATGCCGCTGGCGATCGTGAAAATAAAAGTCGCCGATCTTCCCTACCCATTCTCGTTCGACGATTCCATGGCGATGATGCCGGAGATGAAGCTATCCCAATTCGCCGACGTCGTCATCAGTGCGCGCGTTTCCAGGTCCGGCGACGCGACGCCGTCGGCCGGAGATTTGGAAGGCATCAGCGACAAGATCAAGCCGGGCCGGACCGGCGTGCGCGTAACGATCGACCGGGCGGTGGCCGGACCATGACGCTGCCGCGCGCGCTCCTCGCAGCCTGGCTGCTGTTCGTCGGCGGTTCTTTCTCGACGCTGGCCCAGGCGCCGGCCAAGGTCAGGCTCAAGCCGGAGGTCGAAAAGTTCATTACGCAGATGGTGCAGCAGCACCGGTTCGCCGAATCGGCTCTGCGCCAGATTTTCGCCCAGCTCAAAAGCAGTGACGGGGTGGTCAAGGCAATCAATGCGCCGGCGACGTCGAAGCCCTGGCACGAATTCAAGAACATATTCGTCACCCCGACGCGCACCAGCGGTGGAGTCGACTTCTGGCAGGAGAATGCGGAACTGTTGAAGCGTGCGCGCGACGTCTACGGCGTACCGGAGGAGATTATTGTCGCCATCATCGGCGTCGAATCGATCTACGGCAGGCGAACGGGCTCGTTCCGGGTGGTCGATGCCCTCTATACGCTGGCTTTCGAGATGCCGGAACGGGCAACTTACTTCCGCGGCGAGTTCGAGCAGTTTCTATTGCTCACACGCGAAAATGGCCTGGACCCGTTGACGGTGAAAGGCTCTTTTGCGGGCGCGATCGGGATGCCGCAGTTCATGCCGACCAGTTACCGGCGCTTCGCGGTGGACTTTGACAGTGACGGCAAAATCAATCTGTGGGAGAACGTTTCCGACATCATCGGCAGCGTCGCGAATTACCTGCACCACTTCGGCTGGGTCGCCGGACAGACGATTGTCGTGCCCGCGCGCATCAGCGGCGCCGAGTACAAGGACATCGTCGAGAAGGGATTCAAGCCGCACCTGACGCTGGCGCAGATGCTGCCGAAAGGCGTCGAGCCCACGGAGACCGTGCCGTCTGAACTCATGGCCGGCCTGTTCGCGCTGGAAATCGAGCAAGGCCAGGAGTATTGGCTGGCCATGAACAACTTCTATGTCATTACCCGCTACAACCGCAGCAAGAATTACGCGATGGCAGTCTCTCTTCTTGCCAATGCCATCGCGCGCGAGCGTGAAAGCCAGATCTCGGCGCAGGCCGCTCCGGCGGCAAGCCAGTAATATTCAATCTGACCCGTCGGCGAGTCTCTTCAGCCGGTAGAGCAGTTCGAGCGCTTCCTTGGGCGACAGGGCGTCGGGGTCCAGTTCGCGCAACGCTTCCTGCACGCGATGCTCTTCCTTTTTGTGCCGCGTCGCCGGCACGGAAAAAAGATCCCGCTGCGGACTACGGGCGGCGGCCTCCTCTTCCAGTTTCGCCAGGTGTTTCTTCGCCGCCCGCACCACCGTCGCCGGTACACCGGCGAGCTGCGCAACCTGGATACCGTAACTTTGCGAGGCCGGGCCTTCCTCGAGGGCGTGCAGGAATACGATCTTGTCTTTGTGCTCGACGGCATCCAGATGGACGTTGGCGACCTGTGGGCAGAATGCAATAACCGAGCACGAGGAACATCGGGGCGGCGGTGATCGAACCGGCGCCCAGGAAAAGATAGCCGAGGATGATGGATACGATTCCGCCGCCGAGAATGTAGAGATTGCGCCGCTCCA
>JANOGH010000410.1:0-5279 GCA_031414075.1 Betaproteobacteria bacterium
GCCCTCGGCCAGGGAAACCAGTCTGCTGCGCTGTTCTCGCTCCTGAATCCGATCAATCACTCGAGCACGCGCGCCGCTGTGCAGCGTTACAAGGTCGAGCCCTATGTTGTTGCAGCCGACGTCTATTCGGTGGCTCCGCACGTCGGCCGCGGCGGCTGGACCTGGTATACCGGCGCGGCCGGGTGGCTGTACCGGGCCGGCATCGAAGGGATCCTCGGGTTTCGTTTACAAGGCGCAGTCCTGTTTCTGGCGCCGTGCATACCCGAGGCGTGGCCGGGCTTTGAAATCGCGTTCCGGCATCGCTCTGCGCGCTACGATATTTCGGTCGAGAATCCGCATGGAGTCTGTCGTGGAGTTGCCTACGCCGAACTGGATGGCAAGGCGCTGCCGGATGGCCAGACGAGAATCGCGCTGATCGATGACGGTGGAGTCCACAGGGTCCGCGTGATACTAGGCCCAAATCACCCCGGTCGCGCACGTAAGACTTGTTCAGAGCTTCCCTAGGCAAGGCAGAAGACAGATTGCACGAAATCGGTACCAATCGGACCTTTGCATGACTTCCGGCCACGCGGGAGTGCTGCGGTGCGACGTGGTTTGATTGAAATTCCAATCCATAATCATTCAAACGGACATCGTTGCGATTGCCCGTTGCGACCATCGTGCCGCAGGCGGAAGCGCTCGATGCAATCAAGACGGGCTTGCTCGTCGTGCTCTTTGTACCGGACGTGGCGTTATTCCTGCCGAGGGTGCTGCACCAGTGATTCACGATGCGTCGGAGAAAAAGCCGGCAAATCCTGGTTAAGGTACTATCGCGGGTTTTCAAGGAGACGATTCGTGATGCGAAGTATTGTGCTCTGCCTGCCGGCTTTGCTCGGCATCGGATTTTCTGCCGCGCAAGCTGCGGAACTCGCCAACGACGAACAGAAAGCCCTTTACGCGATTGGCGTCGCGGTCAGCCAGTCTCTGAAGGATCTTGCGCTCAGCGAATCCGAGTTGGAGATCGTCGAGTCTGGCATGACCGATGGCGTCCTGAATCGTCCCCTCAAACTCGACCCGAAGGCCTACGCGCCGAAAGTTCAGCAGTTGGTGCAGGCTCGCGGTGCAGTTGTTGCGGAGAAGGAGAAAAAAGCCGGAGCCGCTTTCTTGACCAAAGCTGCTGCGGAGCCCGGTGCCAGGAAGACCGCGTCGGGCGCCATCGTGACGACGCTGAAAGAGGGCAAGGGCCCGTCGCCCAAAGCGTCTGACACGGTGAAGGTGCACTATCAGGGAACCCTGACGGATGGCACGGTGTTCGACAGCTCGATCCAGCGCGGCCAGCCGGCCACGTTTCCGCTGGGCAACGTAATCAAGTGCTGGACCGAGGGCGTGCAGGAGATCAAGGTCGGTGGCAAGGCCCGCCTGGTGTGCCCAGCCGGCATCGCCTACGGGGATCGCGGATCGCCGCCCACGATCAAGCCCGGCGCGACCCTGGTCTTCGAAGTCGAGCTGCTCGAAATCGTAAAGTAACGAATTGAACTAGGAATCCCGCTCGGGTGTATCAGCCGGACCGAGCACCGGTACGTCGTCAGGCTCCGCTCCCTGGTAGGTCACGCGCAACGCCTCGTCCTCGGCGTCGTCCCAGGCTTTTGCGGCGCGCTGGTCGAAGCGCGCACGGCTGCTGCGCTTCATCACGGCGTCGTAGGCCCGCTCGACGCTGAGCCCGCGTTTCTCGATCAGTGCGGATGCGGCCCGGCATCCCGCCTCGATGTCGTCTGTGGACGCCTGGGAATCGAAGATCCAGAGTTTCATGGCTGTTCCTGAGATAAGAGTCCGTATCTCGTGATTCTAGAAAAATTCGCGCACGAATGCGAGGGTGGGCAATAACAAAAAGTATCTATTTTGACAGCCGCGTGGGTAATGGGCGGACGGCAACCGTACGGTTGAACGCCCAAGAAACGCATTCACCGCGGAGGACGCGGAGGACGCGGAGGACGCGGAGGACGCGGAGGAAAAGCAAGATCAAGGAAAATGGTTGGCTTGAAATGTTTCAGGGGCTGATGATCCGTAACCGCGAAAGTTGGCGGTACAGATTCTGCAAATAGGCGCCCGGCTCTTAACCCCGATGCGCTTTTCCTCCGCGTCCTCCGCGCCCTCTGCGGTGAAATCGTCTTGCTTTTCAGTTCTTGCGCTGGATCGCGACCGCGTTCAGCCGTTCTGGCGCCAGATACTGCTGCCGGTAGGTCTCGAAGGGCATAGCGTCCGCTGCTTCAATCTGTCGTTGTTCCTCGAGCGAGTCCTTCGCCAACTGGGCAAATTTTTCCTCCACTTCCGCAGGAAGCGGCAAGCGCTTGATGTCAGCAGCGTGGCGCAGCGACTGCGCAACGGTGAAACGGATGTAGGAGCTGTCGTGTCGGTCCTGCATTTCCCTGAGCACGCTGGCTGAGGGGGCGCAATCTGGATCGCTCAGCGCGGCCACGCTGGCCGCGAGCGCGTCGCCGTAAGCCGTACCGCCGTGCGCGCCATCGAGCGCTGCGGCAATCGGCTCGCACCCCCACAGCAGTTGTTGACCCCACTCGATCAGATCCACTTCCTTTCCGTGCCGTTCGAGGCGCACGCCGGGCTCGCGCCCGCGCGCGGCGACACGGTTCTGATTGCGCCCGATGGCGGCGATTTCCTGCGGCGTATCGGGCGGGCTGTCTTCGAGCAGGCAGTGCAGCAGGAACACGTCGAGCAGCCGGATCGTGGCTGCGCCGATGCCGATCGCACAGAACGGATCGAGGTCCATCAGCCGCACTTCGACGTATTCGATACCGCGCTCGCGCAATGCGTGCAGCGGCCGCTCGCCCGGATGGATGACACGCTTCGCCCGGATCTTGCCGTAGAACTCGTTTTCGATCTGCAGCAGGCTGGTAGCGAGCTGGCGGTAGTCATCGCCGTCGCGGATGCCGATCGCTTCGTAGGGCGGGTAAGGTTGGGTGAGCGCGTCGAATAGCGACGCGCCGTAGTTTTCCAGGTTGTTGTAGCTTACCGCGAGTGCAGACTGCGCATCGCTCTGGTAGCCGAGACGCCCCATGCGCAGCGACGTAGCGTGCGGCAGGTGGAACGAGCCGCGGCCAAACTCGCGCAACTCGTGCTTGCGGCCTTCGACGAAGCTGGCGCACACCGCGGGCGATGCGCCGAACAGGTAGAACAGCAGCCACGCATTGCGCCGGAAGTTGCGGATGAGTGCGAAGTACGCCTCGTTCGGTTCGCCGACTCCCGGTATCGGCCAGATAGTGTCGGGCAGGGAAAAATTGTAGTGAATACCGGAAATCATCTGCATGCGCCGACCGTAGCGGTGCGACAGCCCGGTGCGGTACACGGTTTTCATGCGGCCGACGTTCGAGCGGCCATAGCGGCCGATCGGAATGGAATCGTCCGCGGGCAGGCCGCAGGGCATGCTTGCGCACCACATCATCTCGTCACCGAGTGCGCGATAGACGACCTGATGGATCCGGGTGAGCTCCTCGAGGCATGACTCGACGCCGGTGTGCACGCCGGTGATCAGTTCGAGCTGCGACTCGCTGAAGTCGGTGGTGATGTGCGGGTGGGTCAGCGCCGAGCCGAGCGCCAACGGATGCGAGGTCATGGCGAGCTTGCCCTCGGGGCGCACGCGCAGGCTTTCTTTCTCGATACCGCGACGGATGCCCTTCAGTGCGGCGGGCGAAAGGGTGCGCAGTCGTTCCTGGATCTTGTTCAAGCGGCCATGCCTCGACGCGTAGAAGGCCCAAGCCGGACAAACCGGAACCAAACTTGAGTGATGTAGAGACCAAAACAAAACCTCACCGCAAAGACGCAAAGGCGCAAAGGAAACGCAAAGGAAAACGAGGACTGCGAGATACAAAGCGCGCTACATCCGCTGCGAACCACACTTGGGATGTTTGTGAACTGATTCATATTTCTGTTTTCCATTTCTGGATTTTCTTCTTGCATTCCTTTGCGTTTCCTTCGCGCCTTTGCGCCTTTGCGGTTAGGTGGTTTTCGGTCGCGGACCTATTTGCCGAGCGCTTCGACGATGGCGGCGACCAGCTGGTCCTGCGCCCAGCGCTTCCCGTCCGGATCGACGCCGGTGCGCACGATCACCAGATCGCGGCCGGGAACGATCGTTACGTACTGCCCTTTGTTGCCCGCGGTCGTGAAGGTCCCCGGCGGCACCCCCGGCATCTGATCGAGCAGCCAGAACTGCGCGCCGTAGCCCCATTGTCGGGTGACCGGCGGCCGCGAGGGCGCGGGCGTGCTGGAAAATTTCACCCAGCCTTCCGGCAGCATTCTTTTGCCGTTCCACACGCCATCGTTCGATAGCAGCATTCCGAAGCGCGTCAGGTCGCGGGCCGTCGTGTAGGTCTGGCTCGAGCCGACGAAATTCCCCAGATGATCGATCTCCATGCGCGTGTGAAGCATGCCGAGCGGATGCAGCAGTTCATCGTAGGGAAAACGCAGATATCTGAGGTCGTCGGCGAGCCGATGGCGCAACGCCCGCAGCAGCAACAGCGTGTCGTTGTTCGCATACTTCCAGCGCGTGCCCGGCGCCACTTCCAGCGCCGTGGTGGTCACTGCGCTGATCACATCCTCCCCGCCGAAGTAGATCGCGTTTGTATTCGGGCCGCCGCTGAAGAGGCCGCTGGACATCCACAGAAGCTGCTTGTGCGTGATCGCCTGCCGCGGATCGCCCGGATAATTCCATTCGGGAATGTTCACCGGCGCGTCCAGATTCAGCAGGCCCTGCTTCGCCGCTATGGCAAGCAGTGCCGCCGAAATGCTCTTCGCCGTCGACCAGGTGCGGTAGCCCGAGTGGATGCCGAATCCGGGACGGTAGCGTTCGGCAATGATCCTGCCGTTCTTCACGATGATGACGGCGGTGGTTACGACGCCTGCGCTTTCCCCATAAGTCTTGCCGTCGAATGCGCGCTCGATCACCGGCGCCAGCGCAGGATGGCGTGCATCGAGGCCGCTTGCGGGAAGATCGACGCGATCGCCTGCGGGAAAAGGCAGATGGCCGACATCGGGCGGCGGCGCGTACTGCAGATTCGGCAATCGCGGGATGTCCCCGGCCTGCCAGTTCGGTGGCAGTACTGTGCAGCCCATGCTGTCGCGGAAAGCGGCGATGCGCACGATTGCGCCTGAAATGTCCGTCGCCGTCACGAGTCTGCGCTTCTCGTCTATCACCGGATCAGGGTAGCCGAGGCCTTCCACATCGACCAGCTCGACCTTCTTAATATCGTCCAGCGGACGTCCGGCGAAGAAATGCGCCGAACAGGTAA
>JANOGH010000411.1:0-4871 GCA_031414075.1 Betaproteobacteria bacterium
CGTCCCCCTGCTGGACGCTACCCGCAATCTCATGGATGCGAGGCGCATCGGTTTGATGCAGCCCGGAGCGGTGCTGCTCAACTTCTCGCGCGACGGCATCGTGGACAACACCGCAGTGCTCGATGCGTTGAATGCAAAGAAGCTCAAGGCTTACATCTGCGATTTCCCAGGCAGTCGTTTCAAAGGCCACCCGGCCGTGGTGGCCACGCCGCATTTGGGGGCTTCCACGCTGGAAGCCGAGGAAAACTGCGCCATCATGGTGGTCGATCAGGTGCGCGACTATCTGGAGAACGGCAACATCCGCAATGCGGTGAATTTTCCGGAGGTGGTCATGCCGAGGGAATCGCCTTACCGGCTTGGTATCGCCAATGCCAATGTGCCGAACATGGTCGGGCAGATCTCGACGGCGGTGGCACAGGCCGGATTGAACATCCATAACATGCTGAACAAGTCGAGAAAAGATATGGCCTACACGCTGGTCGACGTGGATAGTTCGGTGCCACGCCAGGTGATAGACAAGATTGCGGCGATCGCAGGCGTTCTTGCGGTCCAGTATCTTCCTGCCGTTTCTTAGCCCATGCCCAACAACCTCAAACAACTGCGCGAGCGCATCGACGCTCTGGATCTGGAGATCCTCAAGCTGGTGAGCGAGCGCGCATCGGCAGCGCTTGCCATCGGCAAGCTCAAGGGGGACGGACCGGTTTATCGACCCGACCGCGAGGCCCAGGTGTTGCGCCGTCTGGCGGAGCGCAACCCGGGACCGTTGCACGAAAAAGTGGTGACACACCTGTTCGCCGAGGTCATCTCCGCCTGTCGCGCTCTGGAGGACGCCTTTTCGGTTGCGAGTCTTGGCCCGAAGGGGACATTCAGCGAAGAAGCGGCGGTCAAGCATTTCGGTGGTCAGGCTGCGGTCTTGCTGTGTCCCTCTATCGACGAAGTTTTCCGCTCGGTGGAGTCGGGCAGTATCGGCTACGGCGTGGTGCCGGTGGAAAATTCGACTGAAGGCGCGGTGGGTCGCACGCTCGACCTGCTGCTCTCCACACCCTTGAAAATTTGCGGCGAAGTGCTGTTGCCGGTGCATCAGAACCTGCTGTCGAGGGGAAACGACATTGCCGCGGTCAAGCGCATTTTTTCGCATGCGCAGAGCCTGGCCCAGTGCAACCGGTGGCTTGCACAGCATTGTCCGCGTGCGGAGCGCATCGCGGTCGCGAGCAATGCCGAAGCGGCAAGGATGGCGCAAGAGGATGCAGAATCGGCGGCCGTCGCGGGACGCTCGGCCGCGGACTATTACCGCCTGCCGGTTCTGGCCGGCAACATCGAAGACGAGCCGAACAACACAACGCGCTTCGTCGTGATCTCCCGCCAGGACGTTTCGCCTTCAGGCCACGACAAGACCTCGCTTGTCATCTCCACCCGCAACGTACCCGGTGCTATTCATCAATTGCTGACCCCCCTGGCGCAGAATGGCGTGAGCATGACCCGGCTCGAATCCAGACCGTCGCGCACGGGTTTGTGGGAGTACGTCTTTTTCCTCGACATGGAAGGTCATCAAGGCGACGAGAACGTGGCGCGCGCTCTGGAAGGAATGCGCGAGCTGGCCGCTTTTCTGAAAATACTCGGTTCCTATCCGGTTGCCGTGCAATGAATAGCGCTGCGCCAGTGCAGGCCATCATCGACGTCTGCGAGCGCGCGCCGGGTTATATTCGCGGCATCGCGCCTTATCAACCGGGCAAACCGATATCGGAACTGGCTCGCGAACTGGGTCTGCAGGAATCGAGCATCATCAAGCTCGCCTCGAACGAGAATCCGCGCGGAGCCAGCCCGAAGGCGGTCGACGCAATGCGAGCCGCCGTTGGTGAAACGGGACGTTACCCGGACGGCAACGCCTTTGCTCTGAAGGAAGCGCTTTCGCGGCGCCATGGACTGTCGGCGGACCGAATCGTGATCGGTAATGGATCCAACGATGTGCTGGAAATGGCAGCCCGGGCTTTCCTTGCGCCGGGAAGCTCAACCGTGTATTCGGAACACGCATTCGCCGTCTACCCCCTGGTGACTCAGGCCACCGGCGCCACCGGTATCGTCGTGCCGGCGTGCGATTTCGGCCACGACCTGGATGCGATGTGGAAGGCGATACGCGGCGATACGCGCATCGTTTTTGTCGCCAACCCGAACAATCCGACCGGTACCTGGATCGCGCCGAAGAGGCTGCGGAGTTTCCTGGAAAAGGTCGCGACTGACGTACTGGTGATACTGGACGAGGCCTACAATGAATATCTCGATCCAGATCTGCGCGGGGACGCGGTGCGATGGGTTGAGGAGTTTCCGAATCTGGTGGTCTCGCGGACTTTTTCGAAGGCCTATGGACTTGCCGGATTGCGCGTGGGATACGGTCTAACGCATCCGCAGGTTGCTGACCTGATGAACCGGGTGCGCCAGCCCTTCAATGTCAGCCATATTGCCCAGGCAGCAGCCGTTGCCGCGCTGTTCGACGATGAATTCGTGGAGCAAAGCAGGCAAATCAACAGGCAGGGAATGAATACTCTCACCGAGGGGTTCCGGCGCCTCCGGCTGTCCTGGATTCCTTCTCACGGCAATTTCGTCAGTTTCAAAGTGGGTCAGGGCGTGGAAATTTTTCGGCGACTGCTCACGCACGGGGTAATCGTGCGGCCGATTGCGGCCTACGGCATGCCCGAATATCTGCGCGTATCGATCGGCACCGAGGCCGAGAATGCACGCTTCCTGTCGGCGCTCGAGATCGTAATCAGATGAGTATCGCCGCCGCAGCCTGCTTTGGTGCGCCGCTTTCTTGAGCGATTTTCACTGCGACCGGCTGGTTGTCATCGGCGTCGGTTTGATCGGCGGCTCGGTCTCGGCGGCGCTCAGGCGCGCCGGCAAAGTGCGGCGCATTGTCGGCGTGGGCCGAGGCCGTGCCAATATCGAGCGCGCGCTCGAATTGCGGGTCATCGACGAAGCGATCGGAGACGTTGCGGAGGCCGTCAGGGGCGCTGATGTTGTTTTGCTTGCCGTGCCGGTCCAGCAAAACGATCGCGTGCTGGCCCAGCTGGCGGCATCGGTCCCTGCGCAAACGCTGGTTACCGACGCCGGCAGCACCAAGAGGAATTTCGTCGCGGCCGTCCGACGACTGCTGCCAGCGCATTTATCGCACGTCATTCCCGCACATCCCATCGCCGGTGCTGAACTGACCGGAGTGGATGCCGCTAATCCGGGACTGTTCGTTGACAAGAACGTAGTGTTGACTCCGCTGCCTGAAAACGAAGCTGGCGCCATCGACCGCATAGAGTCCATGTGGAAAGCCTGTGGCGCGCGCGTCAGCCGCATGTCGTGCGACCATCATGACCAGGTGTTTTCCGCGGTCAGCCATCTTCCGCACATGCTGGCGTATGCGCTGGTGCACATGATTGCAACGCGGTCCGATGCGCAGGAACTGTTCAGGTTCGCCGCGGGGGGGTTCCGCGACTTCACCCGCATAGCCAGCAGTTCTCCGGAGATGTGGCGTGACATTGCGGCGGCGAATCGCGAGGCGCTGCTGGCGGATATTGCGAGCTATCAGCAGCAACTTGGGCAGCTCGCCGAGCTGATTCGCAACGCGGAGGCCGAGCAGCTCGGGCAGATCTTCGAAACCGCCCGTAACGCGCGCAACGCCTGGTTGCAACAGGATTCCTGAGGCATGTCTGCCTATCCCGACCATCTCGATCTTGGTCCGCTCGATCGCGCAGCCGGCAGCGTGCGCCTGCCGGGTTCGAAAAGCATTTCCAATCGGATTCTGCTTCTCGCGGCCCTGGCGCAAGGCCGTACGCAAATTCACAACCTGCTGGCGGCGGATGATGTCGACCGCATGCTGGAAGCATTGAGCGTCCTGGGCGTAACCCTAACCAGAAGCCGGCAGGATGTTGTGGCGGTCGATGGCTGTGACGGCAGCTTCCCGATCAAGCAGGCCGACTTGTTTCTGGGCAACGCCGGCACTGCATTGCGTCCCTTGACGGCCGCGCTCGCGATGTGCGGCGGACATTACAAGTTGTCCGGTGTACCGAGGATGCATGAGCGCCCGATCGGCGACCTGGTCGATGCACTGCGCAGCCTGGGAGCTGATATTCGTTACCTTGGCAACGAAGGCTATCCGCCCCTGGAAATCAGGCCCGGGTCGCAACGCACTGGCTCGAACGTCCGGATACGCGGCGACGTGTCCAGTCAGTTCCTCACCGCATTGCTGATGGCGCTACCGCTCGCAGGCAAACCGATCACCATCGAGGTGACAGGTGAATTGATCTCCAGGCCCTACATCGACATCACGCTCAAATTGATGTCGCGTTTCGGTGTGACGATTCAGCGCGAAGGCCGGTCGTCGTTCTTGATTCCCGCCGGTAGTCGTCTGGTGAGTCCGGGCGAGGTCTTCGTCGAAGGCGATGCGTCGGGCGCTTCGTATTTTCTTGCTGCGGGTGCAATCGGCGGAGGTCCGGTCCGCGTCGAAGGAGTGGGGCGCGACAGCATCCAGGGCGACGTTGGATTCGCCGATGTGCTGGCTGGGATGGGCGCGCGGATCGATATGGGCGAAAACTGGATCGAAGCAGCCGCACCCCCAACCGGGACCCTGCGCGCCTTCGATCTGGACTTGAACGCGATTCCCGATGCGGCCATGACGCTGGCGGTGGCCGCATTGTTTGCCGATGGCGCCAGCCGGCTGCGCAATATCGGCAGCTGGCGTGTGAAGGAAACCGACCGTATCGCGGCGATGGCCACCGAATTGCGCAAGCTGGGCGCACAGGTGGAAGAGGGCCAGGATTTCCTGGTCGTTACCCCGCCTGACGCCTCACGCCTTACGCCTCACGCGGCTATCGATACCTATGACGACC
>JANOGH010000412.1:0-7152 GCA_031414075.1 Betaproteobacteria bacterium
GCGCGATTCCAGACGACTGTTGGAAGGAACCGTACATGCCGGAACAGGAACTGCGGCATGAATTGGCCGGCGGCGTGACGTTCTGGGGCTTTGAGGAGAACGGCGAACTGGTCGGCGTGATGGGAATTCAGAATGTCGCCGATGTCACGCTGATCCGCCATGCCTATGTGCGTACAGTACACCGCGGTCGCGGCATCGGCGCCGCCTTGCTCCTGCATCTACGCAGCCTCACCACGAGGCCCATCCTGCTCGGCACCTGGGCAACGGCGACCTGGGCCATCCATTTCTACGAGAAACACGGCTTTGCGCTGATTATTGGCGAAGAGCAGCGCCGCCTGCTAAGGAAATACTGGTCGATCCCCGAGCGACAGATCGAGACGTCCGTGGTACTGGCCGAAGCACGCGGCCATCGCATTTGACGGTCGGCGTCAACTCCGGCATCACCCAAGTGGTGGATGGCAACTGGGGAGTGCACGGCATAGTCAAGAAGGGTTTGTTCGCCGGGCGCAGCGATTTCTGAGCTGCGCTTCGGTAACGAAAAGGGATGCCCCACCACCGAATGCCCGTCCAACCTCGATTCCATTGCTTCATTCCGCTTTGCTTTCCTTTGCGTTTCCTTTGCGCCTTTGCGTCTTTGCGGTGAAGATTTTGTGGAGCGAAGTCAACTATTCCCGGCGAAGGAGCCGTTTCAGGTTCTCCGGATCCTCCCAGAAGGCCAGCGCGCGCGTCAGATTTTCTTTAGGCGATTGCAGAAACTTCTGCTTGGCGCCCTCGTTGGCGAAGCAATAAATCTTGTCGTCCGTGCCGACCCAGAGAATGGAGCAGTCGGTGGGCTGTTTCTGTCCCAGCGCCAGGTGCATCGTGCATTGCCCGTTGAATTCGGGGTCCGCCGCGTGCGCGTTCGAGAACAGCACCAACAGGGAGGCAAACAGCAGACTGAACAATTTCATGGTGTTTCCTTTGCGAGCATTCAAATGTTTCAGGAAGATGACGAGAATGAAGGCTGCCCGATGCTGCGCCGTGCTCTCCTTCAGACCCGCTTCTGACCGTCGGCATCGTTGGCAGTTCAAAGTTTTTTCGGTGCCGCCTTGGGGCGGGCGTTGATCACCGAAATGACCGTCACCACTTCATGGGTGAATGATTCGGAGAACGGCAGGGGATAGCCGGCGTCGCGCATTGCCCACTTGACGCGATTACCGAGTCGGGCCCGCTTGTAGATGTTGAGCGTGTTTTCCCGGGCGAAGGCTTCCACGCGGACGAACAGGCTGTCATGCACTTTTTGCAGTCGCTGGGCTGCCTTTTTCGAATCCGTGTCCAGCCCGTCCGGCGGGTAGCGCTTGATGATCTCCGCGGCCAGCCAGTCCGCGAATTTATCCACTTCCTGGGAATCGAACCATCTCAACATCGTCAACCTCCGGGATTCTTACACCACGTCTGCCATATGCGGCGAAAGGCGTTTTCCATATCACGGGCGAACAGCCGCTTGTCCATGAGCGGCGATTCGATCATTCTTGATCGCAGCGTCTTGCGCAATGTTGCAATTCTGGCTGGGTTTCCGGCTAATTGCACGGCCCGCCGCACGTAGTCTTCCGGCGATTCGGCGATCCCGTCCGTCAGTCCCAGTGTGGTCAGAATGCTCGCTGCGCTGCGCGACCAGGAGCGGACCCCGGGGCAGGTAATGACGGGAGCACCCATCCAAAGGGCGTCACAGGTGGTCGTTCCACCGCTGAAGGGCATGGTGTCCAGGGTGATGTCCACGCGTCCGAACCATCGGTAATATTCTTCGATGGGAATGTACGGCACCATTGTGATCCTATCCCGACTGACGCCGGCGTTCTCCAGGTCCCGATAGAGATCCTCGCGGGCGCGATTGTCGACCACACCGACCACCACGAAGCGCGAGTCCGGCACCTGGGTGAGGATTTCGCCCCACAGTTTGCGCACCGCCAGCGTAATTTTCACCGTCTGGTTGAACGATCCAAACGTGACGCAGCCGTTGCGCTTGAACGGCGCTTCGTATTCGCAATCGACTTCGACGAAAGGACGATAGCACCATTGACTGTGCGGAAGGCGCAACAACTGTTCAGTGTGATAGCGATCGGTGAGTCCGGGCGGATCGCTGTGGTTGTCGGAAATGCGGTATTGAATCCGGGTCAGCCCCGTCGTGTTCAGATAGCCGACCCAGGTCGCCTGGATCGGCGCGGGGTGTTGCGCGAAAATGCGCAAATTCGGGGTGCCCGAGTGACCGGCCAGGTCGACGAGGATATCGATCCGGTCGCGATGGATCAGGTCGGCAACTTCGTCGGGCGACATCCGACTCGTTGCGTGCCAGACATCGGCCAGGTTGCGGAGCTGTTCGGTAAACTTGTCCGCGGTGTCCCCGGTGGAGTAGCAGTACACCTCGACTGCTGAGCGGTCGCGCTCTTCGAGAACGGGCATCAGGAACAGGGGAACCACGTGAACCTGAAAATCCCCCGAAACGTAGCCGATGCGCAGACGCCGATCCGGATTCGGAATATTGTCGAACGAGGCGAAGCGCACGGGGTGGCGTTGCTCCAGGCGCTTGCCGAAGTCCACATGCCGGGCGAACAGATCGTCGATCGATATGTCGTCCTTGCAGTTCAGCGCAAACATTTCGGGAGACTCGAGATCGAAGGGATCGACGCAATGTTTGCGCCCCTCCTGGAAAGTATCCAGCGCGTCCTGAATCCTGCCCTGGGAAACCAGAACGGCACCCAGCATCTGGTAGGCGCGCACGTAGGTGCGGTCGATTTCTATCGCGTGCCGGAAAACGGCTTCCGCTTCCGTTTGCCGGGCCATCCGTTTGAGAATCAGCCCGTAGTCGAACAGCAGGTCCAGCCAGTCGGGGCGCAGTTTCAGCGCTGCTTCCGCCTCGGTCGCCGCCTTTTCGAGGATTCCCTGGGACAAATAGAGATTGACCAGCGATGCGCGCACATCGGCAGAGGTCGGGGTGATGCGCAGCGCCTGCTGGAAAAATGGTTCCGCTTCCGCGGGTTTTCCCAGTTCGACGAGCAGGGAGGCGAGTCTGTAGTTTGCGTCGAAGTCGCGCGGTTGTGCTGCCACGGCGCTGCGTAGTGCGGACGCGGCGTCGTCCGGACGCTGCAGTTTAAGAAGCAATTCCGCGTAGTTGCGCAGGGCGCCGAAGTAGTCCGGACGAACGCGCAGTGCGTGCTCAAGCTCGGTTGCCGCGCCGCTGAGGTCGCCTTTGGTTTCGAGCAATCGCGACATGACGACTCTCGCATCGGCAAAGTCCGGGCTGCCGTCGAGTGCGCGTCGCAGCAAAGGCTCGGCTGCGGCGAGTGCGTTTCGGGAAAAGAGTTGCCGGCCGAGGTTGTAGTTGGCGTACACATCCGCGGGATCGATGCCGAGCGCCGCTTCATACGATTGGCAGGCCTGTTCGGTATTTCCGATCGCTTCGAGCCCGATGCCGAGATTGAGGTGGGCCGGGGCATAGCGCGGAGCGATCTCCACGGCTTTGCGGTAACACTCGCAGGCCCTGATCAGATCACCGGCTTCCTCGGCGCGATGGCCGTCCGCAATGAGCAGATCGGCGCCTTCGAAACCGGTGACCGGGGAGACTGTTTGCGATGCCGCCGCTGAAGACTTGTCGCCGCTGAAACGTTTCAGGATTTTGCCGAGCATCGTTACTTGCGTACGCCCATGCGCCGTTCTTTCGCCTGCACCAGCGCACTGATGACTTCGTTGAACGGCGCCGCGATGCCCGCCGCTTTCGCCGCCAGGGGAATCGCGCCGTTGATCGCGTCTATTTCCGACATTCTGCCGGCCATGTGATCGAGCAGCATGGACGGCCGCGCCTTCGGAATCTTCATGCCGAAGGCACGCACATACGCAACGGGATCGTCGAAGTCGAGCTTGATGGCGCGCGCCCGCGCGACCTGATATGCCTCGACTGCGCATCCCGAAGCCACTTTCCAGGTATCGGGGTCCTCGATCACTTCGATAACGGTGCGCTCGGTGATGGCGCAGGTTCCGGAGAAACAGACATTGCAGATCAGCTTTTCCCAGACCAACTGGTCGATGTCGTCGAAACACTTCACGCGAAATCCCCCGGAGCGCCAGACTTCGGCTATGGCTTCGAGGCGCGGCGAGATCGGCCCGACGAGTTCACCGAGGCGAACCAGTTCCCAGCCATTGTGATGGGCATGGCCCGGCGCCTTCATCGATGCACCGAAACCGCCGACCACACCGACGAGCACGCGTTCGCGGCCCAGCACCTTGGCTGCGGTGTCGGGTCCGCCGAGACCGTTCTGGATCGACAGCACGACCGTGTCCTGACGCAACAGCGGCCGCATCGACTTCGCTGCCTTGTCGACGTGCATCGCCTTGGTCGCCAAAATCACCAGATCGCACAGGCCGGCATCCGCCGCATCCATTGTCGCATTCACGCGCACGCTGCGGTCGCCGGATGCGCCTTCGAGGCGCAATCCGTTGGTCCGCATCGCGTCGACGTGCTCCTTCCAGGTGTCGATCGCCCATACTTCATGTCCCGCGTCGGCAAGCAGAACGGCGTAGACGCTTCCCATGGCACCGCAACCGACTACGGCTATTTTCATCCGCACGCCCTCTTTGTCTGTCCGACGATTCTAATGAACTATCGAGCGTCGCGTGCCGTTGAATTACAATCCGACTCCCTATAGTTCATAAGCCGGCCCGGTGGCCGCAAAAAGGAACGATTGATGGAATTCAGGCAGCTTGGCGGTTCGGGTTTCAAGGTCCCGGTATTGAGTCTGGGTACCGGCACCTTTGGCGGAGGCAACGAGTTTTTCAGATCCTGGGGTGCCAGCGACGTAGCCGAAGCCACGCGGCTCGTCGATATCTGCCTCGAAGCCGGCCTGACGATGTTCGACTCCGCAGACGTCTATTCGGCGGGAATGGCGGAGGAAATCCTGGGGCAGGCGATCAAGGGCCGCCGTAACCAGGTGCTCATTTCCACCAAAGGCACCTTCCGCACGGGGCCCGGCCCGAACGACCTGGGCTCGTCGCGCTTCCATCTGACCGATGCCGTCGAGGCGAGTCTGCGGCGATTGGGGACCGACCACATCGACCTTTATCAGCTGCATGGCTTCGATGCCAGAACGCCGATGGAAGAGGTGCTCCTGACCCTCGACGACCTGGTGCGCGCCGGCAAGATCCGTTACATCGGCTGCTCGAATTTCTCGGGCTGGCACCTGATGAAAGCGCTGGCGATTTCGGAAAAGCACGGCCTGGCGCGCTATGTCGCTCACCAGGCGTACTACAGCCTGATCGGACGCGACTACGAATGGGAGCTTATGCCGCTGGCGCTCGACCAGAAAATTGGCACGGTGATCTGGAGCCCGCTCGGCTGGGGCAAGCTGACCGGCAAGCTGCGCCGCGGCCAAGCGCTGCCGGAAACCACCCGGTTGCAGAGCAAGCTCTCCAACGACAAGGGCCCGCCGGTATCGAACGAACATGTCTTCAAAGTGGTGGATGCGCTGGACGAGGTCGCCAAAGAAACCGGCAAGACCGTGCCCCAGATCGCGCTCAACTGGCTGCTGCAGCGCCCGTCGGTGGCGACCATCATCGTCGGTGCGCGCAATGAGGAGCAATTGCGCCAGAACCTCGGCGCAGTCGGCTGGAATCTGAGTGCAGCGCAGGTCGCAAAACTGGATGCGGCCAGCGCGACGACGCTGGCTTACCCCTACTGGCATCAGCGCGGCTTCCCCGAGCTCAATCCGCCGCCGGTTTGAATTGACGCTGACAGCAGAACAAGAAACGTTCACCGCAAAGGCGCAAAGGCGCAAAGGAAACGCAAAGGAAAGCAAAGATGGATCTGTAGTTTGATACGTGGCCGCACTTCCCGAGGGCGGATAGCGGAGAATTGGGTTCTTGTTACGGTGATTACACGTAATTCTGACAATCTCCCCGAATCGGATAAACACGACCACGAGATAATTCCATTGCGCTTTCCGATTTCCTTTGCGTTCCCTTTGCGCCTTAGCGCCTTTGCGGTGAAAAGTTTTTAGGATAGAGATAGTAGATGCGTCCACTGGATGGAATAACGGTTGTTGCGCTCGAGCATGTGATTGCCGCGCCGTTCTGCACGCGGCAACTGGCGGATCTCGGTGCCCGGGTGATCAAGATAGAGCGCCCCGGTGTGGGGGACCCCGCGCGCGCATACGACGAGCGGGTGCGCGGCCTGGCTTCGCATTTCGTGTGGACCAATCGCTCCAAGGAAAGCATTACGCTCGATCTGAAGCAGGAAGACGCCAGGAAGATTGTCCGCAAACTGCTGCAGAGCGCCGACGTGCTGGTGCAGAACCTCGCGCCCGGTGCCGCGGCACGCATGGGTTTTTCCTACGACCTGCTCAAGGACGAATTCCCGCGCCTGATCGTTTGCGACATCTCCGGCTACGGCGCCGACGGGCCTTACCGCGACAAGAAAGCCTACGACTTGCTGATCCAGAGCGAATCGGGACTGCTCTCGATTACCGGAACGCCCGATACGCCGGCGAAGGCCGGCTGCTCGATCGTCGACATCGCCGCCGGCATGTATGCCTACACCAACATCCTCGCGGCGCTGATTCAGCGCGGCAAGACCGGGCAGGGATGCCGCCTCGATGTATCGATGCTGGAAAGCATGGCGGAGTGGATGAGCTTCCCGCTCTACTACGCCTATGACGGGGCCGAACCGCCCGCGCGCGCCGGCGCCGCGCATGCCACGATTTATCCATACGGGCCGTTTCCGGTCGGCGACGGCAATGTGGTCATGCTCGGGCTGCAGAACGAACGCGAGTGGGCGATTTTCTGCGACAAGGTGCTGGAGAAACCGGAATTGAAAATAGATCCGCGGTTCTCCACGAGTCCGCGCCGATCCTCAGCCAGGGAGGAATTGTATGGAATCATCGTCGAGTCGTTCTCGCGCCTGACCGCCGCGCAGGTCGTGAACCGGCTCGACGACGCGCAGATCGGCAATGCAGCCATGAACGACATGCGCCACGTGTGGGAACACGCGCAACTTGAAGCGCGCAAACGCTGGGTCGAGGTCGATACGCCGAACGGAAAAATTCTCGCGATGCGGCCTCCGGGCATGCCGGAGAGCTTCAATGCGCGCATGGACCCGATTCCGGCGGTCGGCGAACACACCACGGC
>JANOGH010000413.1:0-2410 GCA_031414075.1 Betaproteobacteria bacterium
GCATCAGATTGGCCGGGTTGTCCTCGACATAGAGCAGGGTATGCAACCGCCCGTCGGCGTGAACTTGCGCTTGCGAGAATGCCTTGGTTTCGGCTGTGGCGGCGGCAGATTCCGGTGCAGCCGCCAGGTTCAGTTCGATCCAGAACACGCTGCCCACGCCGACCGTGCTTTCCACGCCGATTTCACCGTTCATCAATTCGATCAGCCGCTTGCTCACCATCAGGCCGATGCCGGTACCTTCTTCGATGCCGGCCTCTTTTCCGAGCCGGTTGAACGGCTGGAAAAGCTGCGCCATTTTGTCGGCCGTCAATCCTTCGCCGGTGTCCTTGACACTGATACGAACGCGTCCCGCGGTGCGGGCGATACAGTCCACGTCGACCACCCCGCCCCTCCTGTTGTATTTGATCGCGTTGGAAAGCAGGTTGATCAGAACCTGCTTCACCCGTGTTCGGTCGGCTTTCACAAAGTAGGGGATTTCAATCCGGGGAAAGGCCACGCCGATGCCGTGCTTTTGCGCCTGGGGTCCTATCAGGGCCTGGCATTCGCGCATGACTTCGGTGAGCGAAATCGGTTCCAGCGACAGCGACAGCTTGCCCGACTCGATCAGCGCGAGATCGAGGATCTCGTTGATCAGATCCAGCAGGTACCAGCCCGCCTTGAGAATCTGATCAATGCTTCGCTTCTGGGACGGCGTTGGCGACGGCGAACCGGATTCGATGAGCTGAGCGAAACCCAGGATCGCACTGAGCGGCGTGCGCAGCTCATGGCTCATGCTGGACAGGAAATCCGATTTCGCGAGGTTGGCTTTTTCCGCCACGGCCATGGCCTGGTTCAGTGCCGATTCGACCTGCTTGCGCGCGGAATTGTCGGTGCCGATCAGCAGATAACCGATGACGTCGCCATAGTCATCGCGCAGCGCCGTGATCGAGATGATGGCCGGAAAACGACCACCATCTTTGCGGATATAGGTCAATTCATAGATGTCCTCGACCCCGCGCGACGCTTTGTAGGCCAGGGCCTCGAAGCCCGGCGCAATGGGGATCGCGAACTCGAGGCTCAACACCTGGGCGCGTGTCGCGACTTCCTGCGGATCATGAATGTCGCTCGGTCTTAACTTGTTGACGACTTCGGTGGCCGTGTAGCCCAGCATGCGCTCGGCGCCGACATTGAATAACTGGATGATGCCTTTCTCGTCGGTGGCGATAATCGAGAAATTGGCGCTGGTGAGAATCGCGGTCTGCAAGGCGCCCGTTTTAAGCAATACTTCCTGGCGCCGCATTTCGGTGGCGACGTCCGCCTTGCCGGCCGGAGTGAGGCCGCTTTCTCTCTTGGGCATGGCCGATTCCGTTAAAAACGTGCAACGATTCGAGCGAGGACCTGCTCTGGCCGGGTCGCCAACCGGAAATCGCGACTTCGCAAAGTCAAAAAATACCATACCTCATCGCCTGGCAAGGGGAATTATCATTGCCTTGCGGACGGATGTCTGTGCATTGGCGCATACCAGCCTGCGTTACGGAGCCGTTGCCGGAGCGGGCCTGGCCGGGTCGCCCGATGCCGTTTGCGAAAATTTCAGTGCCAGATCCAGGGTATTCATGAACTCGTTGACCTTGATGGGCTTGGTGAGATAACGGAAGAATCCTGCCTCCAGGCCTTTCGCGATATCGCCGGGCATTGCGTTGGCACTGAGCGCGATCACCGGAATGTGCGCCGTTACCAGGTCTTCAGACAGGATTCTGAGGGCTGTGATCCCGCTGATGCCAGGCAGATTGATATCCATCAGGATGACGTCCGGCTGGGAAGCGCGCGCAATTTCGATGCCGCGGTTGCCGTCCTTCGCACTCAGCAAACGGATATCGGGCCGGCGCGCGATGAGATCCTCGACCAGCATCAGATTGGCCGGGTTGTCCTCGACATAGAGCAGGGTGCGAAACGGCACAACGGTTTGAATTGCCGCCTGGGCGACCGCGGTGGGTTTGGCTGCGGCGGCAAATTGTGGCTCAGCCGTCAGGTTCAGTTCGATCCAGAACACGCTGCCCACGCCGACCGTGCTTTCTACGCCGATTTCGCCGTTCATCAATTCGATCAGCCGCTTGCTCACCATCAGGCCGATGCCGGTGCCTTCCTCGGCGCCGGCCTCTTTTCCGAGCCGGTTGAACGGCTGGAAAAGCTGCGCCATTTTGTCCGCAGTCAATCCTTCTCCGGTGTCCTTGACATTGATGCGAATGCGTCCCGGTGTGCTCGCGGTGCACTCCACGACGACCGCTCCGTCCGCCTTGTTGTATTTCATCGCATTGGAAAGCAGGTTGATGAGAACCTGCTTCACCCGTGTGCGGTCGGCTTTGACAAAGTACGCGAATTCGAACCGGGGAAAGGTCATGTGGACGCCGCGCGTTTGCGCCTGCGGTTCGAT
>JANOGH010000414.1:0-1922 GCA_031414075.1 Betaproteobacteria bacterium
GCTCCGCTTCCAGCGTCTCGTCGGACACCTGCTCGCCGAAGACGTCCGCGCTCATCGACTACGGCTTCCACGCCCCGACGCTGAGCTTCCCGGTGGCCGGCACGCTGATGGTCGAGCCCACCGAGAGCGAATCGCTGGAAGAGCTGGACCGTTTTTGCGACGCCATGATTGCCATCCGCGCTGAAATCGCCAAGGTCGAGTCGGGCCAATGGCCGCAGGCCGACAACCCGCTGAAGAACGCACCGCACACCGCGGAAGCCTTGCTCAAAGGCGATTGGCTGCATGCCTACTCGCGCGAAGAAGCCGCCTATCCGCGCGCGGGCTTGCGCAAGGCCAAGTACTGGTCACCCGTGGGCCGGGTGGACAACGTCTGGGGCGACCGCAACCTGTTCTGTTCCTGCCCGCCGCTCAGCAGCGACGAGGCCTAGGAGCCTGTCGGACTCAGGATGATTCGGCTGCAACGGCGGCAGAGCGGCCCATATTTCGCCGCTTTCTCCTTACATATTCCCGATATGCGCGTCGAAATCGTCAAAATCTGTCCTCGCTCTGCCACCGTTTCGCTATCGAACACCTAAGTCCGACAGGCTCCTAGCGCGCCGTCGTCGAGATGTAGCCCAGCACGCCGGTAGACGTGCAGTTGCCGTTTTTGTCGCAGTAGGTCTTGGACATGGAACGCCCGCTGCCGCTCGGTACGGCCAAGCCCGGACATTGCCCGAGGTCGAAAATGGCGGGACCGCCTTCGTAACCGCCGAGGCCGTTGAACAGGATCCAACGGCGACGAGACTCGACGCTTAACTACCGGTCGCGGACGATAATGCCGACTTTGGAAACCTGGCCGTTCTGCATCTCGCGCACCACCAGATTCAGCTTGCCGAAGCGCACATAGTCACCCATGTCCGGACGGCGGTGGAACTGGCGGTCGATGTACTGCGCGAGGGTCATGGAACCGGTCGACGGCGGCACTTCCCCGCCGTACATTTCCACGACTTCGCCCAGAGGCGCATCGCCGTTCAGCGTAAACGTGCCGAAGAAACGCTGCTGCTCGGATTCTTCCAGATCGTCGGCCGGCACGAACAGCAGATCGAGTACGGTCAAATGCTCATCCGGCGTAATCACGTAAACCAGGTCTCCTGCGGCGACTTCCAGCCGGCTGATGGACTCGAGTGATTTTCCGTCACGGAATGCGGCCACCACCCGCACGTCGGCGGGCAAGGCGAGCTGGACCACCGTGCGGCCGATGGCGGCGCTCAGATCATTCACGCGATAGCCGAGCAAATGCAGCCCCACCCTCCCCGGCACGTCGACGTACTCGGAATAGTAGGGCGCATGCTCCTTCGGCAGCTTCAATCGCAACAGGCCCGCCAGCGGTGCGACGGTCCAGCCCTGCACCAGCAACGACGCCAGCACCACGAAGAACGCGACATTGAAATAGATCGACGACTGGGGCAGGCCGGCCAGGGCCGGAAACAGCGCCAGCACGATCGGCACCGCGCCGCGCAAGCCCGTCCACGAGATGAACACCTGCTCGTGCAACGGAAATCTGAATGGGAGCAGCGAAAGGACCACTGCGAGCGGCCGCGCGACAAACATCAGCACACCGGCAATCCCGAGCGCACCGAGACCGATGTCGAACAGCGCGCCCGGCGAGACCAGCAGGCCGAGCATCAGAAACAGGGCGATCTGCGACAGCCACGCGAGTCCGTCGTGCACGCGCAGGATGATACCCGCCGTGTGCACACGGCTGTTGCCGAGAACGAGTCCGGCGAGATAGATCGCAAGGAAACCGCTGCCGTCCAGGACCGTCGTACCAGCGTAGATCGCCAGCCCGCCCGCCATGGCCAGCAGCGGATAGAGTCCGCTCGCGAGCGTCACGCGATTGAGCAGCCAGACCAGCAGCCGGCCGCCGCCGATGCCGGCCAGTG
>JANOGH010000415.1:0-14293 GCA_031414075.1 Betaproteobacteria bacterium
TGTCGCCGTCCTGATCGCCGGCGTTCTCATCTTTGCCGCGACCAAGCCCGACACGTTCGTTGTTCAGCGCGCAACGAGCATCAAGGCGCCGCCGGAGAAGGTCTTCGCGTTCATCAACGACTTCAACCGCTGGGGCGCCTGGTCGCCATGGGAGAAGAAGGATCCCGCGATGAAGCGTACCTTTGGCGCAACAACGAGCGGCAAGGGCGCCACCTATGCGTGGGAAGGCAACAAGGATGTCGGCCAGGGACGCATGGAGATCGCGGAGTCCATTCCGGTTTCCAAAGTGGCGCTCAAGCTCGATTTCCTGAAACCGTTCGAGGCCCACAACACGGTTGAGTTCACGCTGGATTCCAAAGGCGACACCACCAATGTGACCTGGGTCATGCAAGGCCCCACACCCTACTTTGCCAAAATCATTCACGTGTTCATCAACATGGACAGCATGGTCGGCAAGGACTTCGAGGCCGGCCTTGCCAATCTGAAGTCCGCGGCTGAATCTTGAGCAATCTGACGTCGTCCGAACAGGAGAAGAACATGGTTCGCAACACGGTCAAGTCAGTCGTTCGAAAGAAAATTCCAACCCCTCGTGCATCGTCGAAACGACATGTCGTCGTGCTGGTCGCCACGCGCAAGGGTGCCTGGATATATCACGGCGAAGCGGAGCGAAGAAATTGGCAGGCCGACGGCCCGCATTTTCTCGGCCATGTTGTCAATCATCTGGTGCTCGACCCGCGCGACGGGCGCACGCTGCTCGCGGCGGCGAAGACCGGGCACCTCGGCCCCACCGTTTTTCGATCCACGGATCTTGGGCGCACCTGGAAAGAAGCCGCGCGGCCGCCCGCGTTTGCAAAGGCCGCGAACGGCCAGACGGGCCGCGCCGTCGACCACACGTTCTGGCTCACGCCGGCGCACCCATTGGAACCCGAGGTCTGGTACGCGGGAACCTCGCCGCAGGGCCTTTTCCGCTCCGGAGACGGTGGCGTGACGTGGGAGCCTTTCTCGCCGATCAACGACGATCCGCAGTACCGCGATTGGATGGGCACGGTGCAGGACGGGACACCGGACGGACCGAAGCTGCACTCGATCATCGTTGATCCGCGTGACCCAAAGCATCTGTACTTCGCGATGTCGGGCGGTGGCGTACACGAATCGGTCGATGGCGGTCGCACCTTCAAGCCCATCGTGAAGGGGCTCGAGGTAGTCGAAGGGTTCGACGCGGCCAACGTTACGTCTCACGACCCGCATTGCGTCCGACTCTGTCCCAGCAACCCGGACCGTTTATACCAACAGAATCACTGCGGCATCTATCGCATCGATCGTCCGTCGGACGAGTGGGTGCGCGTGGGCAAAGCGATGCCGAAGAAAGTGGGCGACATCGGTTTCCCCGTTGTCCTGCATCCTCGCGACGCGGACACTGCCTGGGTCTGCCCCATGGACGGCACCGACGTGTGGCCGCGCACCAGCCCGGACGGCAAGCCGGCGGTCTATGTGACGCGCAACGGCGGCAGGACCTGGCGGCGTTGCGACACCGGCCTGCCGGAAGACCGGGCATGGTGGACTGTCAAACGCCAGGCGATGAGCGCGGATGCATCGGACCCGGTGGGCCTCTACTTCGGCACGACCAGCGGGGAGCTCTGGATGAGCCGCGACGAAGGCGGCAAGTGGGCGTGCATCGCGCAGCACCTGCCGGAGATCTACTCCGTCGAGGCGGCTGCGCTGTAGAGCCGTCGGTACAAACCGATCTCGCTTTTGATCTGATCCTGTGCATCCTGTAAATCCTGTCTATTGCATTTCCTGGTTTTCATCTGTGCGTATCTGTGTTCATCTGTGGTTTCAAGTGATATTTGAGACACGCTCATGAAGGTCCTGATTCCCAGCGCACTTCGTTCGTACACGGAACAAGGCGAGGCAGCAGCGAGCGGCGCAACCCTCGCTGCTGTTCTCATTGACCTGGACCGGCAGTATCCGGGGATTCGCTTCCGCATCATCGACGAGCAGGAGAAGATTCGTAAAAACATTCGCATCTTTGTTCGGGGCGAGCAGATCTACGATCTGTCGCAGGTTCTTGACGCTGCTGACGAGGTGGTCATCGTCCAGGCGTTGAGTGGCGGTTAAGAAAGCGCGATCAGAGAAAAATGATGAACTGGATTACGGGTTGCACACCTTGACGCTCCCGGCCGGGACGGATCGTGCTCAACCTCGCGCGGGCCGCGGCGTTCGGTTGCGGTTCCAGACCGCCGGAATGACGTTAAACTCGCATCGATGCAGCCGATCATCGCCATTTCCAACCTGACCAAGACCTACGCTTCGGGCCTGCAGGCGCTCAAGCGCATCGACCTCGAAATCCGCAAGGGCGAAATCTTTGCGCTCCTCGGTCCCAACGGGGCGGGCAAGACCACGCTGATCAGCATCATCTGCGGGATCGTAACGCCGACCACGGGAACGGTGCTCGCCGACGGCCACGACATCGTGCGCGATTACCGCGCCTCGCGGTCGAGGATCGGCCTGGTGCCCCAGGAGCTTCATACGGACATGTTCGAGACGACGTGGAATACCGTTCGCTTCAGCCGCGGGCTTTTCGGACGCGCGCCGGACGCCGCGCACCTCGAAAAGGTACTGCGTGACCTGTCTCTGTGGGACAGGCGCAACGATAAGATCATGACGCTGTCGGGCGGCATGAAGCGCCGCGTCCTGATCGCCAAGGCGCTGGCGCACGAGCCGGAGATCCTGTTCCTCGACGAACCGACGGCAGGCGTTGATGTCGAATTGCGGCGCGAAATGTGGTTGCTGGTTCGCCGGCTTCGCGACAACGGAGTCACCATCATCCTGACCACCCACTACATCGACGAAGCGGAGGAGATGGCCGACCGCATCGGCGTGATCAGCAAGGGAGAATTGATCCTGGTCGAAGACAAGACCGAACTCATGAAGAAGCTCGGCAAGAAGCAAATGACACTGCATCTGCAGGAGCCGATGACGCACATCCCTGCGGGCCTGCGCGAGTGGCCCCTTGTGCTGAAGGATGACGGCAACGAGCTGGAATACAACTTCGACGCGCGCGAGGAAAGTACCGGCATCCCCGCTCTGTTGCGCCGTCTGAGCGAGCTGGGGATTGGGTTCAAGGACCTGCAAACCCGGCAAAGCTCGCTGGAGGATATTTTCGTCAGCCTGGTCGGAAAGAACTCGCCCGGCAACAGCACGGTGAGCGAGCGGACATGAGCACCACTGCACAATTTCCGGCATTCAACCGCCATGGCGTCCTGGCGATCTACCGCTTCGAGCTGGCGCGCTTCAAGCGCACTATCTGGCAGAGCCTGGTGACGCCGGTGATCACCACGTCGCTCTACTTCGTGGTGTTCGGCGCCGCGATCGGCGCGCGCATGAGCGAAGTGGGCGGCGTGCCGTACGGGGCCTTCATCGTGCCGGGTTTGATCATGCTGTCACTGTTCACCGAGAGCCTCAACAATGCTTCGTTCGGCATCTATCTGCCGAGATTCACCGGCACGATCTACGAAGTCCTGTCCGCGCCAGTGTCTGCCCTCGAGATCGTGCTCGCCTACGTGGGCGCGGCGGCGACCAAGTCGATCCTCCTTGGCGCGGTTATCCTGGCGACAGCGACGCTGTTCGTGCCGATCCATATTCTGCATCCGGTTTGGATGATCGCCTTCCTGGTGCTGACCGCGGCGACCTTCTGCCTGTTCGGCTTCATCATCGGCATCTGGGCCAAGGGCTTCGATCAGTTGCAGTTCATCCCGATGCTGGTCATCACGCCGCTGACCTTCCTCGGCGGCGCCTTCTATTCGATCGACATGCTGCCACCGGCGTGGCGCACGGTCAGCCTGTTCAATCCGATCGTCTACCTGATCAGCGGCTTCCGCTGGAGTTTCTACGAAACTTCGGATGTCGACGTGGGCGTAAGCCTGGCAATGACACTCGCGTTCTTCGTGCTCTGCCTCGGCGCGGTGGTGTGGGTTTTCAGGACGGGGTATCGGCTCAAGAGCTGAGGGACAACTACAACTACGCAGGACTCGTGCAATCCGGGAACACTTCAATCGAGGAGCGGGACCATGCGCAATTCAGGTGTCTTGTACGCAACGATGGCAATGCTGGGCATCGCCATGTTGTTCGGCCCCGGACAGGCCCCCTTGAACGCGCAGCAGCCCGCCGACCCGGCGATCCAGATCGGCACGAGTGACCTCGGCGGAGTGGTGAAAAGCGCGAACGGTGCGGAAGCGGGCGTCTGGGTGATCGCAGAGACGGCAGCGCCGAGGCGAGCTACTACGTCTGGATCGACTGGTTCAACACACTGGGGCTCGGCGAAAACGTGCCGATCGCGACGGGCAACACCAGCGACGCCTACTTCGCACTGGTTGACGGCAAGTTCGTGACGTTGCGCGTACCCTACCCCATGGGCTTCTTCCCGAAGTGGGCGGAAGGACGCATCGACGATCCGAAGGCCGGCTGGAAAGGCAGGGCGCTGTGGGCGACGAATTCCACGCGCACGCCGTTCCACTCGGAAGACGGGACAAAAAACCTGTCCAGGGTCTTCAAGTTCCAGCTCCGGCCCGATCCGCTCGCGAGGTGAAGCCTCGCTCGGCGAGGCTGGGCAGCACCCTGGCGAAAAGCCCCCGTTCGGGTTGGAGGAAACAGGAAGATGAGGCCTTATTGTGGATAGGCTACTTGCAGGCGATCTTCCAGAGGGTCTCGGTCATGGTGTCCGCGGTGACGGGTTCCCATTCATGCGGCGAAGTGTCCTCGTAAATCACCTTCCCTTCGCCCATCTTTTCGGCGTGAAGGAATAGGCCGAGTCCCCGGAATTGCCTTTCGGCGCAATCGTATTCGACCTGGGTCTTGTGCGAGAAATAGCCGACCTCGACCATGCGCTGAAACGCCTTGTAGTCGATCAGAATCCACATCGTCGCGGTATTGCCTTTCCTCGCAATCGACGCCGTATCCGCATAGGTCGTAGCGGTATCGTGCTCCCCGACGCTCTTCCATCCCGCCCAGGCAGGACTGCTCAGCAATAGCAGAAAAAATGCGAACTTCTTCATTGCCCCCCCTTTGGGTCAGAAGTTTACCGGACGCAAGGTCCACGAGGCAGACAAGGAGGGCTCAATCTCACCCACTCGGAGCCGAGATCGATTTCTGGCCAGGCGTTTTGCGCCTGCTTCGACAGTCAAGCTTGATCCATTCTCTGTCTGCCCGAAAGGCTGCGTTAAGATAACAAAGGTTTCGGTTGTCGAACAAAAGCGGGGGAGTTATTGCTGGCGAATCGCCCCATCCTTCACCAAATGGAGTAACGCAGATTAACGGGATATCCAGTAAAGGCGTGTGCCTGGTCGTCGGCGCCGGCGACGCAACCGGCGGAGCCATTGCGCGGCGCTTCGCGCGCGAGGGCTACACGACATGCGTGACACGACGCTCGGCCGACAAGCTGGCGCCGCTCGTCGCGCAGATTGAAGCGGCAGGGGGCACAGCCCACGCCTTCGGCAGCGACGCCCGCAAGGAAGAAGGGGTAGTGGCGTTGGTGGAGCGGATCGAGTCCACCCTCGGCGCCATCGAAGTTCTGGTGTTCAATATCGGCGGGAACGCGGCCTCCAGCATCCTCGACGAAACCGCGCGCAAATATTTCAAGATCTGGGAGATGGGCTGCTTTGCCGGTTTCCTGAACGGGCGCGAGGTCGCCAGGCGCATGGTGGCGCGCCAGCGCGGCACGATCCTGTTCACCGGCGCCACAGCGTCGATGCGCGGGTCGGCGAACTTCGCTGCGTTTGCCGGCGCCAAGCACGCGCTGCGCGCGCTGGCGCAAAGCATGGCACGCGAACTGGGCCCAAAAGGCATTCACGTCGCGCACACCATCATCGACGGCGCGATCGACACGGCTTTTATTCGCGACCTGTTTCCCGAGCGTTACGCCCTCAAGGCGCAAGACGGCATTCTCAACCCGGACCATATCGCCGACGCGTACTGGATGCTGCACACGCAGCCGCGCGATGCCTGGACACACGAGCTCGACCTGCGTCCCTATATGGAGAAGTTCTGAACATGAACGACCCGGCCACGGCGGCGGAGGCCTTGCGTAAGGCGGGTTTCGACGCCCAGGCCCTGGTGGCGCTGGCCAGTGAACAGACCACCAAGGATGTGCTCAAGGCGGCCACACAAGAGGCTATCGACCGCGGTGTATTCGGCGCACCGACGTTCTTCGTGGGCGATCAGATGTTCTGGGGGCAGGACCGGATGGATTTCGTGAAGGAAGCGCTGAAATAAGCGACAGTTCTTTCCGGCGGCGGCCCATCAAGTATTCGCTGCTCTCCGCGCTGGTGATTCCCGCCGCGGACGGCGAGACTGAATTCGCCGACCAGCGCGCGGCCTATGACGCGCTGCCCGAGCCGATGAAACAGCAGATCGACGGCCTGCACGCGGAACACTCCGCCTTCCATTCCGGGCATGACGGTAGCAGAAGGAAGGGTGCCGATTTCGGATCTGCTGGAACACGCGCCGCAGCGCGAGTTCGTCTTTCGCCATTCCTGGTGCGTTGGCTACGCGGTGATCTGGGACAACCGCGCCACTTCCTGTTCGAGCTCGGCGATGCGCTGGTCGCGCTGTTCGAGCGTGCGCGCCACGTCCGCCGCTTCGAAGCGCTGCGGAATATGCTTCGGACAGTTGGCATCCCACGCCGTCACGGTGAACAGGATCACGCGCTCGCCCCGCGACTTTTCGTTCGGCGGCATCAGCTTCTCCAGCAAGGCGGGATCGTCCTCGACCACGCGCGCCTCGCCCCATATCTTCACGCGCTGACGATGCGCGTAATCGATCAGGAACAGGTGGGCCTTAGGATTTTCCGCAAGGTTGCCCAGCGTGATGAACTGCCGGTTGCCCTGAACATCCGCGAAGCCGATGGTCTTGTCATCGAGGACGCGCAGGAACCCCACCGGGCCGCCGCGATGCTGGATGTACGGCTGACCGGCGGCATTCGCCGTGCCGAGGAACACGCTGGTCTGCGCGGCAATGAACGCGGCAATATCCGGCGTGATCGTCGATTCCCAGCCATCGCCTTCTTCCATCCGCGCATAAGCCCGGCGCGAGCCGTTACGCGTCTGGATGGCCTTCACGGTCGGGGTGAAGGCGACATCGCTTGGAAAAGAAGTCGTCATGGGCATTCCTTTCGGAGGGATGAGGGACGAGGGGCGAGAGAGTGAAGAGACGCTTGAGGCGAGACGCGAGGCGCAACTCCCTCGCCCCTCGCCCCTCGTCCCTTGTCCCCCATCCCTCGCCCCTCGTCCCTGGCATTTAAGCTGCCCGGCGCAATTCGACGACCGGAAAGTCGATCTCGGTTTGCGCCACCGTGTTGACGTAGTTCGTCAGCGTGTTGAGCGCCACGTGGAGCACTATCTCCATGACTTCGGCCTCGCTGTAGCCGGCGCTCTTCACCGCTTGCACGGCGATGTCCGAAACGTGGCCACGTTCCTGGGCTACGCTCACGGCAAAGCGCACGGCGGCATCGGCCTTCGGGTCGGATGAAGCGCCGTTGCGGTTCGCGGCAATTTCCGCGTCGTCCAGCTTCGCCACGTTCCTGCCGAGGTAGGTGTGGGCCGCCAGGCAATAACCGCAGCGATTGAATTCGGCGATGGCCAGTGCAATGCGTTCGCCGGTCTTGGCGCCGATCGTGCCTTTGGCGAGTGCGCCGTTCAGGCTCAGGTATCCGCCGAGCGCGGCCGGGCTGTGGCCGAGGATTTTCATCAGATTCGGAACAACGCCCAGTTGTTTGTTGACCGCGTCCAGCAGAGGGCGGGAGGCGGCGGGGGTTTGATCAGCAGCGGGGATGGTGATTCGGCTCATGGCAATTCTCCTTTAGGGGTGGGTTCAGTTCGCTTCGCCCTGTGCGTTGCGAATGACGTAGATCTTCCCGAATTCCATTGGAAAGAAGAATAGCCGACGAATACAATTCATTCTTCCATTTCCAGGAATGACGAATGGACCGGTTTCACCTCATGGCCGTCTATGTGGCGGTGGCGGAAGAAGAAAGTTTCGCAGGCGGCGCGCGCAGGCTGGGGATGTCTCCGCCTGCCGTGACCCGCGCCGTCGCCGCGCTCGAGGGGCGGTTGGGCGTGAAACTCCTCACCCGGACAACGCGCTTTGTCCGCGCCACCGACGCGGGACAGCGCTACCTGGAACATGCGCGGAGGATCATCGCGGATGCGGATGAGGCCGACGAAGCCGTCGCAGGGGTCCATGCCGCGCCGCGCGGCCAGCTATCCGTCACCGCTCCGGTGCTGTTCGGCCGCATGTTCGTCACGCCCAGCATCATCGACTACCTGCAGCGCTTTCCCGACATGACCCTCTCCGCAGTCTTTCTCGATCGGGTCGTCAACCTGCTCGAAGAAGGCATGGATGTGGGCGTGCGTATCGGCGAGTTGCCCGACTCGAGCATGAAGGCGGTCAGCGTCGGCCATGTCCGCCGCGTCGTGTGCGCTGCGCCGGAATACCTCAAGAAGAACGGCGTCCCGCGCGCGCCTGCCGATTTGGCAAAGCACACGGTTGTTGCCGCGAGCCCGGTGTCGTCTTCGGTCGATTGGAAATTCACAACGGGAAAGAAAACGACCAGCGTCAAACTGGCGCCGCGGTTGACAGTAACAAGCAACGAAGCCGCCATCGCGGCGGCGGTTCAGGGGTTCGGCGTGACACGGCTGCTGTCCTACCAGATCGCCGCGTTCCTGGACTCGGGGCAGTTGAAAGCAGTGCTTACAGATAACGAGCCGCCGCGGCTGCCGATCCATGTCCTGCACAGCGAGGGCCGGCAAGCGTCGGCGAAGGTCAGGACATTTGTTGATTTGCTGGTGGAAAGACTGCGCGCGGACAAAGCGCTGAACTGATCTGGCTCGATGGCGAGGCGCGACGACGTTCTTTGTCGGCGATCACATTTTCGGCAGGCAGGACCGGCTGCAGGCAAGGAATTCGCCGCATTCATGGAAAACCCGCAACCGGACTATCGAAGCCTTCGGGTTGCCCGCCGGCGTCGAAAGCGCATTGCCCCGCGGCGGTCGGGACCAAGGTCTGGGAGGGACTATAAAGTATAGGCCTGACCCCAGACCCCGCAACTATTGACCGCCTCGATGGCTCCGGTACCATCGACGCCGGACTCCTTCCGACATGACAGCATCCATGACATCGACTCCTTCCGTAGACACCGTCAAGAGCGCCTGGTGGGAGCCGCGCATCGACCGCGCCGTGCTCAAAGGGCTGATGGGGCGCTCGGACCGGCCGGGCCTTTACTTCCTGGGCGTGTGGGTGGGGCTGCTGCTCGTCACTGGCCTGGCTATCCATTTCAGCCGCGACACCTGGTGGGTGGTGCCGGCCGTTATTGCCTACGGCGTGGTGCTGGGCTTCGCTTACGCCCCGTCGCACGAGTGTGCCCACGGCACGGCGTTCCGCACGCGATGGCTCAACGAGGCGGTGCTGTGGATCAGCTCGTTCATCTGGGGCGAGTCTCCGACCCATCGCCGCTTTGCGCACTCGCACCACCACACCTACACCTGGCACTGGAAGGTCGACGCACAGATGGGTTACTGCAATCCGGTTTCGCTTCGCACCTACCTGGGCGACGTGATCGGGTTGGTCGAGTTCCTGCCGCGGCTGAAGCTCACGCTGCGGCACGCACGCGGACGAATCCTCGAGCGCGAGCGCGTCTACCTGCCCGACACGCAAGTGCCTACGCTGGTGCGCGAGGCCCGTATCCTGCTCGCCGGCTATGTTGCGCTGCTGGCGTGGGCGGCGATCGGCCAGACCTGGGTGCCGCTGTTGTACTTCTTCATCCCGCGCTTTGCCGGGGCGTTCGGCGTATTCCTGTTCATCACGTCGCAGCACATGGCGATGAACCAGAACGTGTACGACCATCGACAGAACTCGCGGTCGATGACCAACTCGTGGCTGAGCCGGGCGCTGTACTGGAATATGAACTACCACATCGAGCACCACCTTTATCCGTCGGTGCCGTTCCACGCGCTGCCGGCACTGAACGCGGCAATCCGCGATCAGTTGCCCGAGCCGAGCCCGAGCCTGCTGGCCGCGCATCGGGAGATCCTGCGCACCATCGCCGCACAGCGCCGCGACCCGGCCGCATTTGCGTATCACCCACTGCCGGACGTGGCGTCGGCGCCGACGTCGGGCACCGGGCGTTAAGTCGATCGGGGCCGCCGACGATGTGGGTGGAGTTGTGTCCCGTCGACCATGTGCCAGACGGCGACGTGGTTGAAGTCTCGCGCGAGGGCAAGCTCTATTGTGCGTACCGGATTGACGGCCAGCACTACGTGACCGACGGCCTGTGTACCCACCAGGTGGCGCGGCTCGCCGAAGGCTACGTGCTCGACGACATCATCGAGTGCCCGATGCACAACGGCCGCTTTCATATCCCGACCGGGCGCGTCGAGGGTCCCCCCGCGTGCGAGCCGCTGCGCACCTACCGGGTGCGGGTCGAGCAGGGTGAACTGGAAATCTGGATCGACACGGCCTGAGTCGCGCCGGCTTCTGTCAGCGCGGTCGCGATCCGAAAAACCCGTGAAATGCCGGAATTCGTGAGGCACAATCGCCCTTACCATGCATGATGGCGTACCCTGATCGGATGGAATACCCACGCCGGGCGCCGTCCTGGAAAGGCGGCATTTTGCCGTCACACGCGTGGGCCTATCGCAACGTGCGGAACAAATCAGATTGAACGCCGAGACCCCCCCGGATCGGGATTCCGATCCAGTTGCCGCCGTGCCCCAGGCGGCTTCATTCGACAGCATCCTCGCGCAATGCCGTGACCTCGTTGGCGATCGTCTGAGTCAGGCATTGGCCGGCATGCTCGACAAAGCCGACGAAGCGCTTTCGGCCCTTGTCAATGAGAGCCGGGATGAGGCAACCCAGACCCTGTATCGGGAAACCCGTGACAAAGTGCTTGCCCAGCGCGAATCCTTCGAGAAACTGTTCCGAACGCGTTATCAGGCGGAGTTCCAGAAACGCAGCAACCGGGTCAAAAAAATCGGCGACAGTTTCTCGGAAATCGACCTGTCGTCGGTCGAGCTGGAATTGGTGAGGGACGCCGACCTGAACGAGACGCTCAAGTTCAACGACATCGCGGCCAAGCTGCGTGAGTACTGCGTAGAGGAACTCGCCGCACTGGACCAGCGGGTCGGGGTGCTGCTCGGGGACGCCAACCTGCAGGCGGAGGACAACCCCCTCACCCCGCAGTCGATTTGCGATGCATACATGCAGACCTGCCTCCAGTTCGATGCAAACGTCGACGTGCGCATGGTTCTGCTCAAGCTGTTCGACGACCATGTGCTCGACGATATCCGCGCGGTGTACAAAGCTGTGAACGCGTTGCTGGTGCAGAACTCGATCCTGCCGAAAATCCGGCGCGTGGCCTCCAAGCGGAAAGAACCTGCCGCGCCCTCGACATCCGACCCCGGCGCTGTCGCGAATGTCGCCGAACGCGCCACTGGTGGAGAGCAGGATTTTTTTGCAGTCTTGCAGAAAATGTTTACCAGCAACTTCCAGCAGATGGCGCACGCGGGTGCCACAGGCGGAACAGGTCTGCCCGGGCAGGGCCCCACTGCCCTGCCCGGTTTTCCGCTCCTTCCCGGCATGACCGGTGCGGGAGGCGTGGACGGCGGGCCCCGGGTGGTGCTTCAGGGCCCCGAACTATTGGGCTCGCTGACCCGGATCCAGCTTGGCGACGTCAATGCCGTCACAGGCATGAACCTGCCGCCGGGCATGGTGATCGGCGAGCCAGGCACGGCCAATGTCTTGCGCGAACTGAAGGGCAGCAGCCTGGGCAGCGGCATGAGCCAGTTGGACATCATGACGCTCGATATCGTAGCCATGCTGTTCGACCAACTGTTCGACGATCCGAAGATTCCGGGGACGGTAAAGGGGCTCATCGGCCGGCTGCAGATTCCGATGCTGAAGGTCGCGATCTCGGACAAGACGCTTTTTTCCAGGAAGAATCATCCTGCCCGGCAATTGCTCGATACGCTGGGGGAAATATCGTCGCGCCTGCCCGCCGACTTCAATGCCTCCAGTCCGCTATTCGGACGCCTGCAGGGGATCATCGGAGAACTCCTCGCCGGTTTCGAGGAAGACATCGGAATCTTCGAGGTCGCGCGCGAGAAATTGCAGTCGCTCATCGTCGAGGAGGATCAACAGGCCGAACAGGAGACACAGTCCGCCGCAGATCAGATCGATCAAAGAGAAAGTCTCGCCCTCGCCAAGACCGTGGCGCAAGCCGAAATCAAGGTACGCATCCGCTTCGGCAGGTTGCCGCGTCAAGTGCTCGAATTTCTCGTCCAGCTATGGATCAAGCTCCTGCTGGTTGTACACGTCAAGGATGGTGAGAACAGCGATGCCTGGAAGCACGCCCTTGAAACCATGGATCGGCTGATCTGGAGCGTCGAGCCCAAGAATACGGTCGAGGAACGCCGCGAACTGGCCAAGGGCATGCCCGATTTGCTCAAGCGCCTGACCGCGGGCCTTAAGGCTGCCGGCGTCGAAGAGGCCGTCCGCCTGGGCTTTTTCGCCGAACTGCGCAAACTCCATACCGAGGTCATCGACAAGGGAGCCAGGGTGAAGCGTGCTGTGGCGCAGGACGCGGGGGGTGCGACCGCGCAGGCGAAACCGGACTCCGCGATGGCCGTGGAACCACCGTCGGCGGCGAGGGAACCGATCCAACTGGAACCGATGCCCTCCGATCCGCTTGCCGACACGACCCCGGTTCGACCTATCGCGAATGAAACGAAACCGCCTGAATCGAAGCCGGCGGAACCGAAACCGGTCCAACCCATAGCGTTCGAGCCTGTTCCTGCGGAGCCACCGCCAGCAGAATTGCCCGAGTTCGCGCCGGCAGTCACCGTCAGTAATCCTTTCGGGGGAGGCCAAGTTCAGGTCGACGATCTGGACTTCACGACCCCGTCCACGGCAGAAGCGAAGCACACGGCTCAGGGCGCGATTCACGGGGAACTGCCCGCCATCCTCAAACAAGGAACCTCAGTGAAAATTCGCGAGACAGGCGAAAAGGATTCGGGCCAAGCGGCCAGGTTGTCCTACATCAGCCCGCTCAAGACGCGCTACCTGTTCGTTGACCGACAGGGAAAGACCGTCCTCCAGTGTTCAGCCGCTGTCCTTGCGAAACGGTTGCGCGACGGCGAGATCGTGATCGAGGAACCGGTTTCCGAAGCGCCGCTGTTCGATCGCATCATGGGCGGGGTCGTCGGCAAACTCCGCGGACCAGCGGCGCCTTCACCCGCCGGGCCATCGGCTGCGAAGGTCGTGAAGAAGTAATCGATTCGAACCGGAGTCGGACCCAGTTCATTGCTGGCCACTTCTTGATATAGTGTTTTTCATGCACTTTTAAACTGTGGTCAAAATTCGGGATGATTGGGATAATGCCGGCATGAATCATCCCGTCGGCCCGGAAGGTCTCCCCTTCGACCCCGCTCAGTGGCTGCCGCCCGAGATCGGAGAGATTACCGATCACCAGACTGACCTTCCACGGATCGCAAGAGATAAAAAACTCACGGCAAATATTGAGGCACAACTGTCTCAAATTCCCACAAAGCACGATCTTCACCTGCACGATTCACGCGCAATCGATTTCCTGGTCCCCAACAGTATTCATCTTGTCGTCACATCGCCGCCTTACTGGACTCTCAAGGAGTACAACAAGGGTGACGGACAGATGGGCTATATCGAGGACTACGAGAGTTTTCTAAGCGAGCTGGATCGTGTCTGGAAAACATGCTACGACGCGTTAGTGCCGGGCGGGCGTGTCGTATGCGTGGTCGGGGATGTCTGCTTGTCGCGTCGCAAAAACGGCGGCGAGCACGTTGTTGTACCGCTGCATGCCTCCATCCAGGAACACTGCCGGAAAATCGGATTCAATAATCTCGCACCGATCATCTGGCACAAGATTGCCAACGCGGCCTACGAAGCAAACGGCAATGGCGGCGGATTCCTCGGCAAACCCTATGAGCCGAACAGCGTCATCAAGAACGACATCGAATTCATCCTCATGGAACGCAAACCCGGCGGCTATCGCAGCCCGTCGTTGGCAACCAGGATTCTGAGCGTGATCTCGGCCGAGAATCACAGGGTTTGGTTCCAGCAGATATGGACAGGGGTAACCGGTGCTTCCACCAAGCGGCATCCGGCACCCTACCCACTCGAATTGGCGGATCGGTTGGTTCGCATGTTCAGCTTCGTGGGCGACACCGTTCTTGACCCCTTTATGGGAACGGCGACGACAAATGTCGCC
>JANOGH010000416.1:0-1838 GCA_031414075.1 Betaproteobacteria bacterium
GGAATTCGCGAACGACCGCAATCTGCGATTGCTCCATCAGCATCGGCGCATGGCCTATGCCGGCGAATTCCACGAGCTTGGCTTTCGGCCCGCGAGTGGTCATCTCGCGTGCGGTTTCGCTCAACAACAGGTCGGATTCCCTGCCGCGCAACAACAGCGTGGGGCAGCGGACCTTGTCCCAGAACGGCCATAGCACGACATCGGCGATCTGTCCCGTGAAGGGCAGGGCGATCGCCGGGTCGTAGTTCGTTCCCCATCGTCCATCGTCCGTGCGACGGGCGGTGGTTTCGGTGAGATGACGCCATTGCGCATCGGTCAGCGGGCCGAACGGTGCGGATACCACGCGAATATATTGTTCGAAGGCCTCGAAAGAATCGTAGCTGGCCGGCTTGCCGACATAGGTGGAAAGACGCTCCAGCGATGATTTTGGAATGAACGGTCCGACATCGTTCATCACCAGCTTGCGGATCGGCGAGTTCGGCTGAGCAGCGAGCAGCATGCCGATCAGCCCAACCATCGAGGTGCCGATCCAGTCCACGGTTTGCGCGCCGCTGCGCGCAATCAGCGCAGCCATGTCCGCGCAGTAAACCGGATACGCGTAATCCTCCTTGTGTGTCAGCCATTCGCTCTTGCCGCGGCCGGCCACGTCGGGGCAGAGCACGCGATATTCGGACGAAAGCGCACGGGCGATGTCATCGAAGTCACGCCCGTTGCGCGTCAGGCCATGCACGCAGATCACGACTTTCGAATTCGCCGGATCGCCCCATTCGTAGTAATGCAGGCGGTGGAAGCCGTGGAGACTGAGGGCGGAAATTTCGCATTCGTGAAATGTGCCCCCAGCGACTTGTGATGGGTGATCAGTGACTGGCAATGGGTAAACTCGGCGCAAGCCGGGCCTCATCAGTTCAACGACGCGACATAGGCGGCCAATGCCTCCAGATCCTCATCCGGGATCGTGCGCAGCACCGCCGTCATGTTGCCGGCGTCGTTGGTGCGTGTCTTCGCCTTGAAGTCCTGCAGTTGCTTGAGCAGGTATTCGTAGTGCTGCCCGCCGTTCTTCGGAATTTCGTTCTGGCCGGAGAAGCCGCCCAGGTGGCACATGGTGCAGATGGCGGCATCGGCCACTATTTTGCCTTTCGCCACGAGCGATGGTTTGCCCTTCGAGTTCTGATGCGTCGGCTTTTGCGCGGCGAAATAGGCACCGAGGTCCAGCATGTCCTTCTTCGACAGGGTTGCCGCCATCGGCGACATGAGCGCGTCCTTGCGGCGTTGTTCCTTGAAGTCGCGCAGTTGCAGATAGATGTAGCGCGCGGTTTGTCCGGCCAGGATCGGATACTGCGGAATGATGGAGTTGCCGTCCGCGCCATGACAGGCGCCGCACACGGCCGCCTTTGCCTTGCCGGCGGCGACATCCTGCGCAAAGGCGCCCGCGGAATTCACGGCGAGCAATGTGGCAAGTACAAGCAGCTTCTTCATCTGGGACTTCCGTTGCGATGTTTTTCGGCACCTTCTCCGCACTGGGGAGAAGGCGGGGATGAGGTGAAAATGTGAGGGGCCACCCGAAGGTGGCCCCTCTCACTGCGTTAGAACGTCAAACCAGCCGAGAAGTTTACGGCAAGGCGAAAACAATAATGCTGTTGCCGCGCTTGAAGTCGAGCTGGTTGTTACCGCCCGCCGCAACGGCGATGTACTGCTTGCCGCCGATCTCATACGACACGGGAGGCGAATTCACGCCGGCGCCGCAGTTGAACGACCACAGCTTCTTGCCGCTCTTCGCGTCATAGGCGTTGAAGCTGCCGTTGCCTTCGCCGGTGAACACCAGGTTGCCGGCGGTAGCC
>JANOGH010000417.1:0-11499 GCA_031414075.1 Betaproteobacteria bacterium
CGCTGCCGGCATTGTTCCAGCAGCTTTACGCGCGCCGTTTCAAGGCCGACATCTACGGCTTCGAGAAGACGCGCGTGGAATTGCGCATCACGGTGGTCGACCGCGACCCTTACTCCTATGGCACTACCTTAAGGAACCAGATTCCCTCCCCTGCCTGCGGGGGACAAGGGAACACTTGAAGCGCAGCAGGGCTAGGGTGGGGGTGAATCCTGCAAATGCACGGCATGCCCCCATCCCAACCTTCCCCCGCTCGCAGGGGAAGGGGCATGACGAGTGACTTAATGTAGTGCCATGGGGCGCTGACTCCTATTCAACCGCTACTGACAATTCCCCACCCATCGCACTGCGCCCATCTTTCCTTGCAGCGGGCTGAACTCCCACTGGGCGGTTCCCTTTGCGTTGGCAAATTTCCCGGTTCCTCCAGCTAACTTCCAGGTACCTTTGTTACCGGTCCCGTCGGTCGCAACCCATTCCTCATTGAGAACGTCGCCGTCCTTGTCCCGGCGCGCGCAACTGCCGCCGGCCGCGGTCTTCCCGTCCGGCGTCATGACGAATTGCCCGATACATTCCCCGGATACCAGGTGATAGGCCGCACTGGGATCGTCGCTGACCGTGACACTGGTTGCTCGCATGACTGCCAATGTGGTGCCCTTCGCAATTTCACTGGACTCCCACGAAAGCAGATTGTTGATATTCGTTCCGGCGCATTTGCCGGCGAAGCTGACGGCGGGAACGGCACACAGTGCAGCCAGCAATCCCAGCCAGATGGTTTTCTTGGTCGTGTTCATATTTCCTCCCCCAAATAGCTCAAGAACGCTCGGCGAGCGTCTGGATTGTTCAGTTTTAATTCGGGCTAGAAGGCGCCCGGGAGATCCGCCCCTATTAGGTGAGGGCGGTGAAGATTTTTTTGCGGAAACACGCTAATCGCGCGCTCACGCCGTTTTGGTTTGCTGCAGACGAGATGCCAGGGACATCGACAGTGCCCCAGGTCACTTTTATTAGTATGAAACTGTCATTCCGGTAAATCCAGTGGTTTATCAAGCACCGAACTGCCCTTCGAACGCTTAGCCCATTGGTTCGACTCAAAAAAACAGCCGGGGTCCCGGAACCCCGGCTTCCTCACGAAGGAGGCAAGTACTGCTCGGGAGAAACAAATAGTTACCGCTGTGGCTTGCTCTGCTTACCCCTGACCCCGCTCCTCCGGGACGGCTGGCGGTCGGTCAGGAACGTCCAAAGCTCCTCGCTGCTGCCAAAAGCCTGGCGTTTGCCATTGCCAATACGCTCAATCAGCCCGGCCAATTCCCGGCCGCGCTCCACACCGCGCCGGTAGATTCGAATGATGTAGCTGTCCAAGGTCTGGCCTTTCCCGGCAGCCGGCACGTTCAGGCCCAAGATACCGGCTCGCCGGTTACGGATCGCATACAGATTGAAATAAGGGCCAGGCACGAGGCGCTAGGCACGAGGCGCTGGGCGAAACCTTTCGAGACCTAGAACCTCGTGCCTCGCACCTCGCCATCTTTCAGGGCGTTTCCCAGTCCCACTCGATGTCGTCCCACGACACCCGGTCCGTCACGCCGACGAAGTTGAACTTGCCTTTGCCCTTGATGCCGGTGAAGGGCCCCGTGCCGCCAAGAAGCGTGACGGTTCCGGTCGAACCGGTCGGGCTGGCCTTTGAGTCACAGCGGGCAAAGAGCTTGTGTCCTTCCTTCGTGGTAAACGTTTTCATGCAGTAACCGCCGCCGCCTCCATCCCCAACCCAGACCACGTGGTAATGGGCCCTGTCGAGCATACGGTCCATAGCGGAGTTGCCGCCGTTGGAAAAGATGAGGCCATCGAGCTCGCCTGCCATTGCGGACTTCATGGGATGACCTTCGAGCGCCTTGTACTCCGTGAACTTCGTACTTTCCAGTACCGCATGCCCCTGGAACTTCCCGCGCTCACCCGCCATTGCCGTGGCACTCACGGTGAGCAGTGCCCCTGCCGCCAGGCATAGCATTGATTTACGCATTGTCTTCATCGAGATCCCCCTTTGGTTGGCAAGCGCAACCGCGCGCTCGTGGGAGATACCTTATGGCCAGCCGTGCCACAGATGTCCTACGGATTGGGGATTAACCTACACCTTTCGCTGATCGAGGTCGGTTAAACGTCCATACGCCCCCGAGTGTTGCCGCGGACATGATCAGATGGCTTTACAATGACGTCTTGACCTCAAGGGCTTGCATATAGGTATGAGCATGGCTGACGACAACGTCCAGAAGCGTCTGGTCAGGCAATGGCGGGAAACGGGACGTGTCCTCAGGGAAATTCGCCTGGCGGAACTTGCTGCGATGCGTGACGAGGAATCGCGCCACGTCGCGCTGGATATGTTGAACTTGGCTAGCGCCCTGTCGGACGATCCGCGGCGAGAACGCTATTCTGGTTTAGTGGAAATGCAGCGTCTTTTCTCGACATTACGTGAACGCATCCCAGCCTAGTCGGCTCATAGATGCCGCGCTGGAGATTCAAGGATTCTGCGAACATCGCCGCTGGCCTTTTTGCTTCATAGGCGGGATCGCGGTTCTGCATTGGGGTGAAGCGCGCCTCACTCGCGATGCGGATCTAACGATCTTCACAGGCATCGGCCGGGAGCAGTATTTTATCGAGGAGATCCTGACGCAGTTCAGGTCTCGGATCGAGGGTGCTCTCGCCTTTGCGTTGGAACATCGCGTACTCCTGCTCTACGCAACGAACCGCATCCCGGTGGACCTCTCCCTGGGTGCGCTCCCTTTCGAGGAGTCGGCGGTGAGTGATGCAACCATGCAAGAGGTCACGCCTGGAGTAAAGCTGAGACTTTGTTCGGCCTCCGCGCTGGTGGTATACAAAGTGTTCGCGGGCCGCCCTCAGGATTGGTTGGATGTTGAAGGGATTGTAGTGAGGCGCAGATGCGAGATCGACTGGGCCTATGTCCGCCAGGAGCTCAGCCACCTTCTACAACTCAAGGAAGACTCCGAATCGCTACCACGGCTGGAGGTCTTGCTGACGAGTCACTCCCGCGGCTAGCCGCCATTCTTGCCAAGTCGGGAAATTCGAATTGAAAGGCCCCGCTTGCGCGGGGATTCGCTGATTGACCAACGCCATTCTTGAATCTGGCGTGAACCGGGACCGCACTATCGACTGCGGCAACCCACGGTCAGGAATGCCGCGCCGCGGAGCCTTCGCGCAACTCTCGTGCGAGCGCCTCCGCAGCGGGTGAAGGCGCGATACCGAGAACCACGGACAATGTTTGACGCAGGCGACGAAACGCGGTTATGGCTTCCGCGGGTCGCCCCAGCGCCCGATAGCAGCGCATCAGGCCAAGATGAAAAGCTTCGACCAGGTCGTCGGCTTCGAGGCCTTTCAGATAGTGCGCAATCGCTTTTTCCCAATGCCCTGCAGCCTCGTCGGCCTGGCCAACGGCTTCGACGAGGCGCACGAACTTGGCTCGCAACCGCTCGCGGGCCTTCACTGTCCAAGGCTCCTCTGCATCGGCAGAAAGAAAATTTCCGCGGTAGAGCGCGACGGCCGCAGCAGCGGCAGATGAGCTGGCCTCCCCTTCAGCCGCTTCGGTCTGCGCAACCCGCCGTTCAAAAGTCCATATGTCCACCCAGCACAACTGCGGGTTCAAGCCAATCAGCTCGTCGCTTACCACGATCACCTCGGCGCTTCCGAGAAGTTTGCGCAAGCGCAGCACGGTAATGTCGAGCGACTTTCTCGCGGCATCTGCTTCCTCGTCAGGCCACAATGCATCTATCAGTCGCTCTTCGGGTACCTGGCGGCCACCATTGGCAATGAGGGCTTTCAGTAGCGCAAGTGGTTTTTTCGGCGCTTTCCCGACAAACTTGACAAGCTGATCATTCACATGGAGTTCAAACGCACCCAACGTGCGAATTTTGACGAGCCAAGGCCAAGAATCCATTGCGGGATCAGGCGGACCCACCTTGAAGCGCCGTATCAGCTCAGACAGGTAGGTTGATTCAACCCCGCTTTGGATCGCCTCCATCCACAAGTTTCCAAGTATTCGATGATTGTGGCGCAGCACATGCAAGAGTTCACGGCGTCTGGTGGCGCCTGCAAGACCGCTGCTCAGGCGGCCGATCCCCGTCGTGCGGTCGCCATGGGCAAGAAATGAAAAAGCCTCGATAAGATCGAGCTCCACATCATAATATTCGTGGCAAGTCCCTCGAATGATCTGCCGCGCTTCTGCCGATACCGCGAGAAGCTCCTCGTGGCGACCCGTCTCCGCGAGCACTTCACACAGAAAAACGCGAGACATCGCCTGGATGTACGGCATGCCAACGGCGTTTGCTGCCTCTAACGCGGCGCGCGCATGAACTTCCAACTGTTTGAGATCGCCTGTCGCGCTAAGGAGATAACAAACCGGATCATGCATATGAAAGCGATCCATTGGACGAGTAGGATCCGCATACGCTAAGACTCGCTTGTGCCGATCTCTGGCCAAATCAAAGCTTCGCATCCCGACCAGAGCGGAACACCAGTAGCTGTCGATGAGCCGGCCGGCCGAGCGCAATCCCTTGAGGCCGTAGTGCTCCACCATGGCCTCTGCTCGCGTCAACGCGTTGCATGCTTCTTCGTACCGGCCAGTCAGGTAAAAGTAAAATCCCATGCGCGTGTGAATCCACACCTGGTTCAGCGGGCTTAAGTCGACGTGGTGCAGTAGTGGCTGGACTAAAGCCAGCGTGCGCGCTCCTACGTTGATGTCGCGGGCCAGCACGGCATAGCTGAACAGATAAATCGCTCCGGTAACGCGGCGATTGAGATCGATATCGGTTCCAAGAAAGAACAAAACCCGCTCGACGCTCGCCAATAACAACGGATGGCCCGGTCGACGATAAATCGCTGCGAGAAGCAAGCTGGCATAGGAATCGAACTCGATCTCTGGCGCCAGGTAATCTGGCCGTCCGGCAATCAACGCTTCAAGCAGGTCAATCCAGCGATCGAGTGGCTCAAAGTAAGACCATTCAAAGTAATACGTGGTGATTACCCGAGCCGTGGTCTCCATCTGACCAGCGATATCCCGGCGACTTTGAAACTCCTCAAACGCCAGTTCCAGTTGCTGGCGCGCTCGCACCTGATCAATCGGAATCAGGGACGTTCCTAACCAGAATCGCAATCTGGGGTTGGACTGTAAGTGCTCCGCTGGCAACGCAGAAATCCAGTCGCGCAATGTCTGTCCGCGGCCCTTGGCCAAAAGATCCGATGCGCGATCTTCCACCAACCGCGTCGCCTTGAACCAATCGGCTGCCTCCATATGAAGCTGAAATGCGTCGTCGAATGCGCCGTGCGCCTCCAACAACGAAGCCGCACGTCGAATTACCGCGTGACATCCCTCCAGGCCCAGTACTGTTACCGCTCGCATCTTCAGGAAGTCGCGGAACAACGCGTGATACCAATAGATGGGCTCCGATCCAGCGCGTCGGTGAGTAAAGAGGTGACGACGGTAGAGATCGTCCAGGATCGTCTCGGTTTCTCCATTGCCGGTGAGTTCGCGCGCTACCGATACCGGTATCTGCGGCAAATAGGCCGTGGCAACCAGAAACTCCTGAGTCGCGCGCGAAACGTGAACGAAAATCTGCTCCGCGAAGTATGCAAACAGCACATCGCCGCTAGCCGCGGCTCCAGGTGCGGAGCTTTGCTCCCTCCGCGATCCCTCCAGCATCAGCGTAAAACCGGCCGCCCAGCCACCGCAGCGCTCATGTAATTGCCTGAGATCGTTGTCGGACAGCCCACCTCGCGCAGCGGTAATCGCCCGTGCTTCTTCGATCGTGAGCTTCAGCGCGTCCCACTCGACCAGATGCACGTTCTCGTTCGCGATCAGCTTCGAGTAGCAATCAGGCGGATCGCGACGGCTCACGACAACAAGCGCCGCACTGGCCGAGACTTCATCTACCGCCTGCGCAATCAGTTGGTGGAACGGCTGTTCGGGCGCAACCTCCTGGCAGTTATCCAGGACGACAGCGGCGTCCTCGGGCAGTCTCGAGAAAAGCTCCCGGAAGAACCGCCGGGAGAACCCATCGACGTCCTTCAGATATTCTGGCGACAGCAGCGGCAGCGGGCGCTGCCCTTTGCGAGTGAAAGGCTTCGCCGCTTCGCCCAGGTAATAGAAGAACGTTGCGAGGTCCGCATCACCGGGATCGACCTGGTACCAGATGCCTTTGATGGCACGGGCATCGAGCCAGCTCGCCACCAAGGTTGTCTTGCCGGCGCCCGGTGGACCCACTACGCATATTGCGGGCTTGTGTTCGTGCGCTTCGTCGAGCAATGCAAACAGCCGCTCGCGCGCCACCGCCTTGTGCAGACGCGGACGCGTGAGTTTGGCAAGCTGCGGACGATGCTGGGTTGGCATTCCCCCTCCCCATGAGGATGCCGATGACGAATAGATTCTACGCCGACACTGTTGAGCCGGGAGCGCGGCTAACTGCCTGCCCTTGGACAGTGAGAGCCTTGACGACAGACCAGATTCTCAGCCCTCTCGCTGGTGAACACGGACCCTGCCCGGCTCGACTATCCAGAGTTGGCGCTCCAGCGGGGTAGATCCAAGCACGGCGAGGAACTCGCGCAATCGCTCGATAATCGAGTCTTTTCCCGCATGTGGTGGCAACTCCAGAATCACGATTCCGCCCGAACTTTCGGGCGGGAACCGCAAGACATGTCCGAAATCATGGTCCAGCGTAATAAGCACTCGCTGCTCGGTGGCACAGACTTCGAACAAGCGCTGATCCGCGACCCCGCCCATTCCTTGGTCCGCTATCGTCGTTACGTCATGGCCCGCTGCACGCAACATCTCCTGGCCACAGTTGCCGATGTTTTCGTCAAGCTTGAACCTCACACCGCGCTTTCCAGCGGCACTGGGATGATGCGCTCGCGCGCAGCTTCAGCACCGTAGGCAATCGCGGCCAGTATGTCCTCATGCCGGAGTTGGGGGTACTCATTCAGAATTTCGCGCTCGCTCATGCCGCTCGCCAACAGGTCAAGCAGGAGCGACACCCAGATCCGCGTGCCGCGGATACAAGGTTTTCCGAAGCAGACGTTGGGATCAATGCTGATCCGCTGCAAAAGCTCGTTCATGGTGCCTCCGGAAGTTTTAACTAGAAGAGATTCTACCTTCGCGAGGGTGAGTGTGCCCTATGAGAAGTAATGCCGTTACTCTATCAGCCCGAAAATCCGCTCGCGGACCACGGCAATATGCAAGCGTAGCCTCGTCAACTTCAAGAGTTGTTGACGTTTCATTGCCATAGCAATCGGCATCCCGCTGCCGTGGCCAGACGCACTGCTCGAAATCGGCCGGCTACGCCGGTAACGAGTTCGCGCGCAACCGCGGCCGGGTGCGCTTAGCAAGCTGCGGCGCGGGTCTGGTCATAATCCCAATCCGGGAGACGGTGCGAACTGATTATAGTCAGCCCCTATACGTAATGACGTGTCATGAGGACTCGAACTGCGCAGGATTGTCGCGCTGCAGCGCGCGCGCCATCGCACTGCTCGATTCCGAAGGGGCTATCCCGAGTACGACTGACAGCAGTTGCCGCAACCGGCGGAAGGCGATCATCGCCTCGGCGTGGCGGCCGAGGCTTCGGTAGCAGCGCATCAGGCCTTGGTAGAAAGCCTCGACCAGATCATCGGCTTCCAAGCCTTTCGAATAGAGCGCGATCGCCTGCTCCCAGCGTCCGGCGTTCTCCTCCGCCAGAGCGACTGTCTCCACCAGGTGCACGAACTTTCTTCGCAAGCGCTCGCGCGACTTCGCCGTCCATGGCGCGTCGGTATCGGTCGGAAGAAAGTTGCCTCGATACAGACGAAGTGCTTCGCTGGCAGCGCCGACTTGCCCATCGCCGGCTTCGAACTGCTCGATGCGCCGTTCGAATCCCCATACATCGGTCCAGCACAACTGCGGGTTCAAACCGATCAACTCGTCGCTCACTACGATGGTGTCGTTGCCGCCAAGCAGCTTGCGCAATCGCAGCACGGTGATGTCGAGCGACTTCCTCGCGGCGTCCGCTTCCTCGTCGGGCCACAAGGCGTCCATCAGCCGCTCTTCCGGGACGTTGCGTCCACCGAATGCGATCAGCGCCTTCAGAAGCATCAGCGGCTTCTTCGGCACCTTATGGGAGAACTCCAGACGCTCCCCGTCGCGGTACACCTCGTAGCGGCCCAGCGCATAAACCTTGGTGCGCCAGGGCCAGGCCTCGCTCGCATTTACCGGGGGTTCGAGATGAAACCGACGAATGAGCGATTTCACGTACACCACTTCGATCCCGGCATCGAGAGCCTCCGCGCACATGGTGGCCAACACGCGTCCGGACAGGCTCGCATTTGTCCAGTTCGGATGAAGGCGGGCCGCCTGCGAAAAGCTTTCCTTGAGCAGCGCTCGACAGCGCTCTGCATTGCCCTCTCGCCGCTCGACATAGGCTTCAATGACCCGAATCTCTGCTTCCCAGTACTCGAAGCAAGTCCCGCGAACGAGCTCGTATGCAAGAACGGCCTGCGCCCGCGCTTCTGCATGCAGGCCCGCTTCGGCATAGACTTCCACCACACTGGCCAGTCGCATGACCTGCTGGTAAATCATTCCCACGGCACGCGCGGCCTCCACTGCGCGGGGTGCGTCACGCAGAGCCCAGGCAAGATCTCCCCGGCACATGGCAAGGCGAAACTTGGCTTCGGTAACCAGCAACAGATCCGAGGGTCGCGACTTGCGCGCCAATAGTTCCATCCGTTGCACCACTCTGTTTGCCTCGTCCCACTGTTTCGTCGCCATCACCGCCCACCCAAGATGGTATTCGACAAGAACGGCCGCCCCGTTCAATCCCTTCAGCCCGTAAGCCTCATTGATGTCACGCACCTCCTGCGCCCGGCCACGGACTGCCTCGTGATCACCGCTGGCGTTGAGGAAGAATGTAAGGCGGTTGCACCACCAGACGCGGTTGAGCGGTGTGACGCCCGGCTGTTTCAGAAGCGGCTCCGCCATGGCGACAATGTGCCGGCTGGAATCAGGTCGACTGGCCAGATTGCAGAAAGTGAGAAGGAGTGTTGCGCCCACAACCTTGCGGTTGACGTCGAGATCGGTTTCGAGCAAAGACGCGACCCGCTCAACGCAGACCTGCAACAGCGGGTGCCCGGGTCGGCGATAGAGTGTTGCGATCAGCATGCTGCAGTGGATATCGAATTCGATATCGTCCGAAGGGAAAGTGGGACTCGCGAGCATCAACGGCTCGAGCGCTTCGATCCATCGATCCAGCGGCTGCCAGTGCGACCATTCGAAGAAGTAAGTGTCGATGATGCTGGAGATGGAGCGCATCTGTCCGAAGGTATCGCGAGACTTTCGGAACGCGCTAAACGCCACCTCCAGTTCAGCGCGTGCCTGAATCTGATCTACTTGAACCAGCGACACGCCCAGCCAATAGCGCAGCCAGGCATTTAATTCGAGCCACGCAGTGGGTAGCGCGCCGATCCAGGCGCGAAGCGTTTCACCTCGCCCCTGCCCGAGCAACCAGGAAGCTTGCTTCAGAACGAGCGCTTCGGCTGCTTGCCAGGCGCGCGCCTGACACAGCAGATCGAACGCGGCCTCCAGGTGACCGCGTTCGTCAAGTAGCTCGCCAGCTCGGCGTTGGAGTTCGCGACGCTGTTCCCCCGACCAGAATCTGTCTGCCTGCGCCAGCAGAAATTCCCGAAACAGCGCGTGATACCAATACACCGGCTCGTCACCCGAACGCCGGTGGGTAAACAGATGGCGCCGATAAAGATCTTCCAGAATCGTCTCGGTGTCAGCGTTGCCAGTCAGTTCGCGGGCAATCGATATCGGTATTTGGGGCAGATACGCGGTTGCGACAAGAAACTCCTGGGCTACGCGTGAAATCTTGGCAAAGATCTGCGCCGCGAAATAATCAAAGAGCGCATCGCGGCCCGCGCCGGCTCCCGGTGCCGAACCGTCATCCCGCCGCGATCCCTCAAGCATCAAAGTGAAGCCTGCCGCCCAGCCCCCGCTTCTTTCAAACAGTCGACCGAGGTCTTCGTCATTCAGGCGCGTCCGAAAACCGGCAATCGCACGGGCTTCCTCCAGGGTCAGCTTCAATGCATCCCATTCGACAAGCTGCACGTTCTCGTTCGCGACCAGTCTGGCATAGGCATCGGGCGGATCGCGCCGGCTGATGGCGATCAGCAGCACGCCTTCGGGCACTTCGTCTACCGCTTGCGCAAGGAATTGATGAAACTGTTGCCCGGACACAACCTCCTGGTAGTTGTCGAGCACCAGGGCGGCGCCTTTGGGTAGCCGCGCGAAGAGTTCCCGGAAGAAGCGTCGCGCAAACCCTTCGACATCGTGCAGATATTCCGGCGTCAGTGCGGGCAGCGGTCGCCGTCCTTTGCGCGTGAAAGGTTTGGCCGCTTCGCCCAGGTAATAGAAGAAAGTCGCGAGATCGCTATCGCCGGCGTCGACCTGGTACCAGATGCCCTTGATGCCGCGGGCATCGAGCCACGAGGCGACCAGTGTGGTCTTGCCCGCGCCGGGCGGACCCACTACGCATATTGCGGGCTTGTGTTCGTGCGCTTCATCGAGCAACGCAAACAGCCGCTCACGCGCCACCGCACGATGGAGCCGAGGCCTTGTTAACTTCGCGAGCTGTTGCCGTTTCATGGCCGTAGTCAGTTCCGCGCAGCGGTGGCCAGGCGCGCTTCCCGCAAACGGGCGACTGCGTCGCTAACGTGTCCGCGCGCCACCGCATTGTGCAAGCGCGGACGCGTGAGCTTGGCAAGCTGCGGCGCCTTGCGCGCCATGGCACCCTCCCCGAAGGACTACCTGGTCCAATTATAGGCAGTCCCGGCAGAACCAGGGGACCGCGAAAGCTCGCGGCCAAGTGCTGTCGCCGGCGTTACTTCAGCTCGAGCGTGCCCGTCTGTTCACACACCATAGTATCGATGGTTCCCGGTTTGAGGGGGGTGCACTTGGCCGTGCCGCCTCCCGTGGCGCCGGCGTATTTGCCGCTTCCGTGAAACACTTCGAATTTGGCCACCGGCATCTTGTTGTTGTTCCACCATCTGCCCACCCACGTGTCGCCGTCGCGATCGGTGTGCATGCAGTAACCGTTCGCTTCGAAGGTGCCGTCTCGTCTGGCGTCAATGGAGCCCGCGCACTCGAGCCGAATCAGGTGCACCGGCGAGGCCGTGTCCTTGGAGGCGTGAATTCCTTCCCATCTCGCGAGGATTATCGAGTGTCCCTCTTCCATCTGTACCGCTTGTATCTGGCCACCGGCGTAGTACTGCACGCCTTCCCAGGAAATACTCTTGCCCGCATGCGCCGGAGAAACCAGAGCGGACAAGGCAAAACCGGCGGTCAGATAAATCGCATAGTGCACTTTCATCGCATCCTCCTGAAGTGTTTTGTCGGTTAATGGAGTTGTTGTGGCCCCGGGTGCGAGACCAGTTACTCAGAGCTCACCCCACCGCAGCCCTTTCACCTTCAGCCGGCTGCCGCGG
>JANOGH010000418.1:0-3381 GCA_031414075.1 Betaproteobacteria bacterium
CAAGGCTCGATACCGGGCCTGTGGCTAGCAGTTACCCGGGCGGGACTCTCACCCGCTAGAGTTGTGCGACATTGCCATGCCGCAACATAGGCCTGACCCCGCTCTACGGAGGGGTCGAGGCATTACTTTGCCGTCGAGTGCGCCAGCGCCAGAAGAGCCAGGCATACATTGCGATGTTGACGATGGTGCACACGCCAGCCAGAGCGTATTGCGTCTCGCGCGTAAGGTCGGATGGATAAATGAGGTTCAGAACATAGTGCTCGACGAAACTCTCCGTATAGCCCGAGTCACCCGCTTTCACACGCAAGTAGTTCTCCACGTAGGTAAGAGGGCAGACCCGGCCCGTGACTTCGACAAAAATCCCCCAGGCAGCCGCGGGGATATGGATCAGGATGACCCGACGCCACCAAACTGCGATCGCAGCGCCGAAGAGGGCGAACACAATGAAGGCCAGATGCAGCAGGAGTGCGCCGTCGGCTGCCAAGCGAAAAAATACGGCGTCCATGGAGAATTCGTGAGGTCGGAGTCCGGGTCAGGCTTGAGGTACTGCGCTACTTATTCAACATGCCAAGCCTGATCCGATCCGCTTTTAGCCGGGCCGACCACCCTTCACGAACTCGAGCGAGGTCCGAAACAGGGGGAGATGCTTCTCGTAGCCTGCCGCCTCGGCGCAATTGATCTGGATCCACTCCCTTGTACTGGCCACGCCACCGGGCTGAAACGGGACGACGTCGTTCCTTGAGAACTGCAATTCGGTCGCGGTGGACGCAGGCAGGCGCAGGCCGATGCCGTCGCCGCTGATGCAGGCGAACATCCTGTCGCTGACGAAATAGGCGTCGAGGCCGTTTATCTTTCTTGTGCTGGCGCCCGGGAGTTTGAGGAGCAAAGCGTCGATCTGCGCCTTGCGATCGGATTTAGTAGTATCAGTAGTCACAGGAAACCCGTGGGGTTGTCATAAAGAAAACGATCGAATCATATACGCTAAATCCTAACGCTGAATGCACGACGCATAGAAACAAATGTGGGCAGCCTTAGTCAACGCTTCTGAACGCCGGCCCCCGGCCGGCTAAGGCAATAGTATTTGCGGCAGCGTCGCGCCGATGGGTTCGCGGAACACCGCGTCGGCTATCCCATCGAACTGAGTCGGTTCGGCGTTCAGGATCACGATCTTCGCACCAGCAGCGCGCGCCGCCGGCACCGCACCGGCGATCGGGAAGACCTGCAGGCTGGTGCCAACCGCGAAGAGCAGATCCGCTTCCTGGGATGCGCACATCGCGCGCTCGATCACTTCGGGCACCAACGCCTGGCCAAAGGAAATAGTTGCGCTCTTCAGGATGCCGCCGCAGTCGCGGCACGGCGGGTCATCCTCGCCGGCGCGCACTCTATCCAGCGCCTTCTGCATCGGCGCGCTCATGCCGCAAGCCATACAAACCACTTTTCGCACGGTGCCGTGAACCTCGAGCACTCGATCCGGCGAGTTGCCCGCCATCTGGTGAAGCTCATCGATGTTCTGCGTGATCAGCGCATGCAACTTGCCGCGCTTCTCCAGCGCCGCGAGCGCGAGATGGCCCGCGTTGGGTTTCGCGTTCCAGGCGGGATGATCGAGGCGCGCCTTCCAGGAGGCCTTGCGCACCTCGGGATCGGCCATGTAGTAGTGAATATTCGAAAGCTTCTCGGCTTGCGGGTTCTTCGTCCATACGCCCTGCGGGCCGCGGAAATCGGGAATGCCCGATTCGGTCGAGATGCCCGCGCCCGTGAGCACGACGACGCGCGCCGCCTCGTCGACCCAGCTTCGCACTTTTTCTATGTCCGCCGTGTTGCGCATCCAGCTAGTTTAGTGCTGGATCCTTTTTGTTGCTCTTATGATCCAGAAGGAACAAGGCAAGACCCGACCGCGTCGGCTCGCGCGCGTCGACTTACTTCGGAGGGCGAGGGGGATTCGGGTAAGAGCCCCACGGTTTTTCAAGTACGCTGCGCTCCCACAGCAGCAGAGTCTGTGCCATATCCTCGCACGCAATTGCTGGCCACTGGGCCCTCAGCTCGCCCGATACCCACGACTCACGCTGCATGGTGTCCTGATTATCGAAGATCCCATTTATTTTCTGCATATGCTCACCTTGATTGCCCAAATAAATGGGGACAGAGTCGATTATCAAGTCTCCGCCTCGCAATAAATCGACTCTGACCCCATTTATTCCATTTATTGCACTTATTGGGTAATGCTGCAAGAGCGATGGATCGGCGTTGTCGCGGCATTGTGCGCGTTCCATCTGGAAAATGAGCCATTTGCGCAGGGCGTTCCGCCTGCCGTCGCCGGGCAGTGACAGACCTCGATATCCAGTAACGGCTAAGTACCTGTTTGGGAGATACGTTAGGGGAATGGCATGATAAGTGCGGGTCATCATACCGATGCAGGCGCATATTACCGATGCCGCGCGTGGGCCATTCAAGTGAAACCTTTCGAGCACCAATCATGCGAATGAACTCCACCCTGGTGATCAATCCGAAGGGCGGATCCGGCAAGACTACCGTCACGACCAGTCTCGCCAGCTATTTTGCTGCCAAGTCGGTCCCCGTTACGGTGATGGAATACGACCCCCAGGGATCGAGCCTTAACTGGCTACGCCTGCGCGATTCGTTTCGAAACCGCATTTATGCCGCCAACGCCGCGCCCCAGAGAGGCAACCGGTTGCGCGGAATCGAAATGCACGTACCTGCAGACACGCGACAACTCATCATCGATGCGCCAGCGGGCGCTTCCGGACTTCTGCTTCAGGAAATGCTTGCCCGGGCGGATTGCATCCTGGTCCCGGTCGCGCCTTCGGCAATCGATATTCATGCCACGGCGAACTTCATTCGGGAACTGCTGCTTGCGGGACGCATCCGCATGCGCAATATCCGTCTCGGAGTGGTCGCCAACAAGGTTCGCAATTCCATGCCGGCCTACGAACCGCTCGAGCGATTTCTCAAATCTCTCAGCCTGCCGCTGCTGGGCCGCCTTTACGATTCGGACGTCTATCTCAAGGCTGTGGAATCCGGATTGGGGCTCTTCGAAATGGACAAGATGGCATCCCAATCCGAGCGCGAGCAATTCCGGCCCGTCGCCGAATGGGTGGAAGGCCCGCAGTCACAGCCGATCGCGGTCGACCGAAAAATCATCCAACTGCCAATCCGCCCTCGCCTGCTTGCCAGCGTGGCATCGAGTTGAAAAATCGACTGGCGCCGTTCCTCCGGAACATAACAAGCCCGACCCCAATGGCGCTACCTTAAGGCGCTTATCGCGTCATAAGCTCCGTCCCTCGCTTGCGGGGGAAGGCGGGGATGGGGGCATGTTTAGCGTGCACGTGCGCGATTCGCCCCCACCCTACCCTCCCCCGCAAG
>JANOGH010000419.1:0-2474 GCA_031414075.1 Betaproteobacteria bacterium
GGCATAAGCGTTTCGCCGCAATCGTCCTGGCATGGCCTGTGGTCGATCACGGTATCCCAGACGGCGCCGGTGATGCCTTACCTGTTGATGGTGCTGATGCTGATCGTGCGCCCGCGCGGCCTCATGGGCACGCGCGAGTCATGATGTGCCGGGCGAATCGGATGTGCAGCATTTCTGGCGGAGCACCAGCATGACCCCGGTGCTGACCCCGCGCAGGATCGTGTTCTGGGGGGCTGTCGCGCTGGCCTTCGCCGCGATGCCGCTGGTCTTCACCCAGAGTTTCGCCCTGTCGATGCTGTCGCAGATGGGCATCGCCATCATCTTCGCGCTGTCCTACAACATGCTGCTCGGGCAGACCGGGCTGTTGTCTTTCGGGCACGCAGTGTACTTCGGCCTGGGCGCGTTCTTTTGCGCGCATGCCCTGAACCTGATCGGCGCCGGGAAATTCTGGTTTCCGGTCACTCTGGTGCCACTGATCGGCGGCTTGGCCGGATTGGTGTTCGGCCTGCTGTTCGGGTTTGTGACGACGCGGCGCGCCGGCACGCCGTTCGCGATGATTTCGCTCGGCATTGCCGAAATGGTGGCAGCGAGTGCATTGATGTTTACCACCTTTTTCGGCGGCGAAGGCGGCATCGCCACAAACCGCGCCGTGGGCACGGCCGTTCTCGGCATCAGTTACGGCGCGCAGATCCAGGTCTATTACCTGATCGCGGGATGGTGCCTGGTCTGCATGATCGCGATGTTCGCGCTGACGTGGACGCCGCTCGGGCGCATGGCCAATGCCGTGCGCGACAATCCGGAGCGCGCCAAATTCGTCGGCTACAACACGACCCGCGTGCGCTGGCTGATGATGTCGCTGGCGAGCTTTTTCGCCGGCATCGGCGGCGGCCTGGCGGCGATCAATTACGAAATCGTCACCGCCGAAACCCTCGGCCTGGTGGCGTCCGGCAACGTCGTGCTGATGGCGTTTATCGGCGGCATCGGCCATTTCTGGGGTCCGATCATCGGCGCCGTGCTCGTTACGCTGCTGCAATCGGCGCTTTCCAACTACACCCAGGCCTGGCTGTTGTACTTCGGCCTGTTCTTCCTGGTGATCATCATGTTCTCGCCGGGCGGCATCGCCAACCTGATTGCGCTGCACAAGCCGGTATGGAACGCGCGCCTGGTGCAGCGTCTGCTGCCTTCCTATGCGATCGCGGCTCTCGCCGGTACGGTCATGCTGGCGGGATTTTTCGCGCTGATCGAAATGATCTATCACTTCGAGGCCAAGGAAACGTCCAGCAAGGCATTCTCGTTTTTCGGATTGACCCTGGACCCGATGCAAGGGCGCTACTGGCTTGGAACCGCGGTCGTGCTCGTCATCGGCATCGCGTTGGTCTATGGGGTCAGGAATGTGGTCGGCCGCGCCTGGGAGAACCTGACGGTCGAACTCCAGCAGAAGGGGGTGGTATGAGCGTTGCCGCCCTGCAATTGCACGACGTGCGCAAGAGTTTCGGGCGCACGTCGATCATCAATGGCGTCAACCTGAGCATCAGCACGGGCGAACGCCATGCCATCATCGGCCCGAATGGCGCCGGCAAGTCGACGCTGTTCAACCTCATCAGCGGCCGCTTCGGGGTTACTTCCGGGCGCATCGATCTGCACGGGGAGAGCATTGACGGCCTCGATCCTGAGGTCATCAACCGCAAAGGGCTGGCGCGCAGCTTCCAGATCACCAACATCTTTCCGCGCATGTCTGTGTACGAAAATGTGCGCTGCGCGGTGCTGTGGTCGCAGGGTTACAAATACTCGTTCTGGCATCGCATCGACGCCTTGCAAGCGGTTCGCGAACGTACCGCCGAAATCGTCGATCGCATCGGCATGGCCAAGCGCCGCGACCGGATGGCCGGCGTGCTCACCTACGCGGAGCAACGCGCGCTCGAAATCGGCGTGACCATCGCCGGCGGAGCGAACGTCATCCTGCTCGACGAGCCGACCGCCGGCATGAGCCGCAGCGAGACCGATGAAGCCGTCGAATTGATCCGCAAGGTGACCGAAGGCCGCACGCTGATCATGGTCGAGCACGACATGAGCGTAGTCTTCAATCTGGCCGACCGTATCTCGGTGCTGGTCTACGGCGAGGTCATTGCCAGCGGGACACCGCAGGAGATCCGCGCCAACAAGGCCGTACAGGAAGCTTATTTGGGAACAGAGCAGCACTAAAGCAACGCTAACAGCAGAGGACGCGGCAGCTTCGGCCGTAAGTGCTGCGCCTTAAGGACGCAGAGGAAAAACAAGAGCGAGGAAAAGAAAACTGGAATTAAAAGCGGCGTAACAGCTCACGGAGCTGTACCGCCAACTTTCACTGCGACGGATAATTCAGCCAATGAATGGTTTTAACCCGAGAATGCTTCTTTGCTCTTGCCTTTCCTCTGCGTCCTCTGCGTCCTCCGCGGTGAGTGCGTAGGTGTTAAGCCATGCTTGAAGTCAAAGAC
>JANOGH010000420.1:0-1504 GCA_031414075.1 Betaproteobacteria bacterium
GTTTCCTGGATCGACCGGGGACGCCTGCGCAGGCGCAGGCTCTCATTGACTACTTCAAGACGGGAGCTCCGGAGCGGTATCGCGTCACCCTGATGGGCGGGGTGCCGGCCCGCTGGCGCACGCTGGGCGACGATTCGAGAACCGATCCGCAATGGTCGACGGTCTACCGATCTTTTGACATCCTGAGTCCCTGGGCGGTCGGTCGTTACCGCGATGATGCGGGCGCCGATACGTTCTTGCGCAACGCGATTCAGCCCGACATCGCCGAGACCAAGGCTCTGGGCATTATCTACAGCCCGGTGGTCTTCCCGGGGTTCTCATGGGCCAATAAGAAAGGGGCGGCGCTCAACCAGACCCCAAGACGGGGCGGGAGTTTCTATTGGCGTCAGGTCTACAACGCCATCAGCGCCGGCTCCACCAATCTCTACGGTGCGATGTTCGACGAGGTCGACGAGGGGACCGCCATGTACAAGATGGCCCCCACGGCCGCGGAAGCTCCGGCGAACGTCTCGTTGGTCACGATGAACGCAGACGGCGAGGCCCTGCCCAGCGACTGGTATCTGCGGGTCGCCCGTGAGAGTGGCCGCATGCTCCGCAATGAGATCCCTTTGTCGCCGCAGATGCCGTTGATCAGTCCAGGGTTGAGTGGGCGCATCGTTCCCTAACATCGTTCCCTAACCGGCCCGAAGAGTCGGATACTGATGACAGATGACCACCAACCTGAGGAATCGAAGAGCATTTGCAGGGTGCCTGCTGGCAGTGCAGTGGACGCAGGACAATGTGGTAGGACGCGGGTTGAACAGAGTTTCCATGGCTTCCTCCTCTCGGCGGTGTGAAGCCTTAGCACCGGCCGCCTAATGCCGCTCCGCGGCCATGCGAATTGTGTGACAAATCGCGCTTGTTTCACCCGCGCTCTGACCTGGCACTCTGTCTTGGCAGGTACATGCTGTCGTGTAGCAACCTGAGAACATCGATGTTCCTATCCTCACCTGCTCGGAAAACCACAAAGTGGCGCCCCTTGCGTCCTAATCGTCCGACATGCAAGGTCCTGATGCCCGGCTCAATCTCGTCGCGCAGCCTGCTTCCTAGAACCTCGGGGCCATCCTTCAAAGCCTGGATGGCCTGTGAAATAGTCTCCGAATAGGTCTTGGCTTGGGCTTCACCAAAAGACTTGGTTGTCCAGCGCAGGATTTCCACAAGGTCACGCTCCGCTTGTCGACCAAGCCGAATCTTCCAGGCTTTGCTCATGCGACAGCAATGGCCTTGGATGCCACGGTGTCCAGGTGGGCACCGAGTGCTTCAGACGTATCAAACGTCTTGAATCGATCTTGATCAAAGTCAGCCATGCCGACCCTTACAGCACTGCGCAGGGCCACCAGGCGCGATTCATCCTCGGCCTCGCGCTGTTCGATTAAACGCAGGCCGTCGCGAAGCACCTCGCTGGCATTTTGGTAACGGCCGCTCCTGACGAGCTGTTCCACGACAGTGGCTTGATGGTTGGTCA
>JANOGH010000421.1:0-2570 GCA_031414075.1 Betaproteobacteria bacterium
GTGAAATTTGTTCGACCAACGCTGAGACTCGGTCATGTCGATGTCAAAAAAGTGTTCGGCGAACGCTGAGACTCGCCCGGTGATGGGTGATGGGTGATGGGTGATGGGTGATGGGTGATGGGTGATGGGTGATGGGTGATGGGACAAGTCTAGTCACTTTTTTTCTGTTTTTTGTTTTCCTTCGCGTGCCTTTGCATCCTCCGCGTCAACGCCCTTAAAGCCGGCCATCGGCCGGCCAGCATCGTTTGCAAAACGCGTGAATGTCTAAACCTCAACGCAAAGACGCAAAGGACGCAAAGGAACGCGAAGGATTACGTGAATTGTAGTAACTCAGACTTGAACTGACACACAGCGCCCGACCAAGTCGACGCCAACTCATTATCGCGTTCCGGTCATCATGACCCCATAGATGAGGCGGGACGCCGAAGATATCGTTCCGGTAGCGCGACCCGTTCCAGCGCTATCATTGTTCCAACGCTGATCGACCAGGGATGATGCCGTGATCGTCAAACAGATTTGGACCGCCAACAGCTACCGCAATTTCAACTATCTCGTCGCCTGTAGCGAAACCGGCGAGGCCCTTGCCATCGACCCCTTGGATTACGAGAAATGTCTAAAGGCCGCCAAAGAAGAGGGCTGGAGTATTACCCAGATCTTGAACACTCACGAACACCGCGACCATACGGGCGGGAACGAGCCAATGGTCCGGAAAACCGGAGCCAAGATCCTGGCGCACAAGAATGCCGGAGACAAGATCGCCGATATGGCCCGTGGCTTGGGCGCGGGGGATATCGTCAAAGTGGGCAAGACGGTGGAGTTCGGGGTGCTGGACACGCCAGGCCACACCATGAGTCACGTATGCCTGCTTTCGCACACTGACCAGCCCGCACTGTTCTGCGGGGATACGCTATTCAATGCCGGCGCCGGGAATTGCCATAATGGCGGTCATCCGGCAGAGCTTTACAAAACCTTTTCCGAGCAGCTCGCCCAGCTGCCGCCATCGACATTGATTTATCCGGGCCACGATTACGTGGAAAACAATCTGCGTTTCACGTTGAATCGCGAGCCCGACAACAAGAGCGCCCGGGAGATGCTCGACAGGCTCACGGATCAAGACCCCAACAGTGCTTATATCTCTACGCTCGAAGTCGAGAGGCAGATCAACACGTTCTTTCGCCTGACCAGCCCCACGTTGATCGCGACATTGCGCGAAGCATTTCCCGATCTGCCTGAGAAGCCAGACCAACGCACGGTGTTCCTGAAACTGCGCGAACTTCGCAACACGTGGTGAGCCCGGTTCGATCTCAGACGATCTCGAACGGCCCAGTTCGTTAAGGTTTGTCTGATGCCTGCCCGCAAGCGCAGGGGTGCGAGGACGAGAGGACACCGCGCGGGCAGGCGTCGGACAAGCCTTAACGAGAGGCGACCTTCGGGTGTGCGCATTGAGCGCCGGTGGCCCCTCAGTGGAATCCCATTCATCGCCATGATCCAGTTGTTTGCGCTAAATCAAATCGCGTCGATGCACCCGAGAATATTCTGATGAGGGAGGCGGTATGAAGGCTTCAATGAAATTCCATGGAGAGTAAGTTGCTCGCGCAGGAGACGGCCTTGGTCACCGGCGCGGCGTCCGGCATCGGACGCGGCATCGCGATCGCGCTAGCGCGGGAAGGTGCACGCGTTCTGCTGGGCGACATCGAAGCGCAGCGCGGCGAGGAAACGGCGGCCGCGTTGCGGCGGGAAGGTTGTGACGCAAGTTTCATGGCCGCCGATCTTGCCGCCCCCGACGGTGCCGAGACGCTCCTGAAGGGCGGTTTCGACAAATTCGGCACGCCTTCCCTCTTCGTACATGCGGCGAGTCCCAGACGCCTGGAGGCTGACAACATCCTCGACGTCAGCGCCGACACCTGGGATCGGATGCTTTCGGTGAACGTGCGATCCGGCTTCCTGCTGGCACGCGGGATCGCCCGCAAGATGATCGCCAATGGCGTGCACGGCCGCATGCTGTTCGTCACCTCATTGCATGCGGATACCCCGCGTAATCTTCCCCATTACAGCGCCGCGAAGGCCGGCCAGACCATGGTGGTCAAGGAATTGGCCAAGGCACTGGGCCCGCACGGTATCCGCGTCAATGCCATTGCGCCGGGAGCGGTTCCGGGCGGCGGCTTCGACGCCAGCGGTGCGGGTATCGACCGCCTGATCCGCTGCACCAGCCTGCGTCGGCTTGGTACGCCGGAGGAAATTGCGGGCATGGCGCTGGCGTTGCTGGTCGACCGGTTTTCCGCCTACGTTACCGGCACGACGGTCGTTGTCGACGGAGGTATGGCGTTGCACAACTGGATCGAGCCTTCCGAGCTCTAGCGTCAGCCGGAGACCCCCCGGCTCTGCCGGGGAGGCAGTAGAAGTTTGACAGATACGGAATTCCATCGAGGATCGTAAAAATAGCTGAGGATGGTCTCCCTCATCCCAACCCTTTTCCCGGGAAGAGAAGGGCTTTTCTTCCCTCTCCCTTCGGGAGAGGGATCGAGGGTGAGGGAAAAACGGGCGAGGCGGATTGCGTCGATTATTTATGC
>JANOGH010000422.1:0-9031 GCA_031414075.1 Betaproteobacteria bacterium
CTTAAATGCAGTCGCGTGGCCGCCAAAATTGTCGGTGAGGACCTTGGAGTAGACCCCTCGCTTCATAATGCTGACGTTTTCGCCGTCCACCCTGATCGATTCGGTGTCGACGTAGTACTTCGCTTCCGTGTCCGCGCCCACCTCGACCCAGTCGGCCGCGATCGCTGAACTGGCCAACATCAAAGCGGCAATTGCCGAGAGCTTGCCCGATCTCATGTTCATTCCCGTCACTCCGGTGTCATTCGCGATCTGCCGGACCCGGCCCGCCCTCACCCGCCAAGCTTTTTCGCGAAAGATACCACTTCGGCACCGATCCCGAGAATCTGCTCGCGCTGGCGCTCATCCTTGAGGTTGCCTTCGGCGTCGAATGCTTCGTTCGCGCGCGAGATCGCCAGTTGAGTCGGAAGCACGATCACGCCAATGTTGCAAAGGATGGCCCTCAGCACGGCCAGACCGCGCACCCCGCCGAGATTGCCGGGCGACGCCGCCATGAGCCCTGCGATCTTGCCCTTGAAAGCAACCAACGCGGCTTCATTCGATTCCGGGCGCGACGCCCAGTCGATTGCGTTCTTGAGCACCGCGGGGAATGCGCTGTTGTATTCCGGCGAACTGATGAGCATGCCCTGCGATTCGATCAGCAGGCGCTTGAACAGTTTCGCATTCGGCGGCAACCCCTGTTCGCGCTCGATGTCGCCATCGTAGAGTGGCATCGGAATGTCGCGCAGATCGATTTCGGTGACCTGCGCGCCGGCGGCACGCGCGCCATCGGCCGCGATGCGGACCAGCTTCTTGTTGAAGGAGCCGCTGCGCAGGCTCCCCGCGAACGCCAGAATTTTTTGTGTCATCCCTTTTCAGCCAACGGAAAATGCGGCGGGGCGAGCTGCTCAGGCAGCGACATCATCTCGGTGGAGCCGGGCAGCCGCCAGGCCGCCGCCGATCAGGCGGCGTTCTCTTCGAGCTCGCCGGTGGTGACCAGTTTCACCAGCTGCGGCGCGGTCAGCGGCCGGCCGAAAAGGTAACCCTGGGCATACTGGCAGCCGTAGGCATTGAGAAACGCCAACTGCGCCTCGTTTTCCACACCCTCCGCGATCACCTTGATGCCCAGGCTGCGCGCCAGCGTAATGATAGCGCGAACGATGGCTGCATCGTTGGGGTCGGAAGAGATGTCGCGCACGAAGGACTGGTCGATCTTCAGCAGGTCCAGCGGCAGCCGCTTCAGATAGGAAAGGCTCGAGTATCCGGTGCCGAAATCGTCGATGGCGATCTGTACGCCGAGCGCGGCCAGCCTCTCGAGCGACACGATCGAGGACTCGGCGTCGTTCATGACCGCGCTCTCGGTCAGTTCTATTTCCAGGTTTTTCGCCAGCGCCCCGGTATCGCGCATGATGTCCATCACGAGTTCCGCAACGTCGTACTCCTGAAACTGGCGGGCGGAAACGTTCACCGCCACCTGCAGGGAATACCCGGCATCCTGCCACTCGCGAATCTGCCGGCAGGCCGTGTACAACACCCACTCGCCGATCTGGCCGACCAGTCCCGCCTCCTCGGCCACCGGCACGAAGCGCGACGGCGGAATCATCCCGAGCTTGGGATGTTTCCAGCGCAGCAAGGCCTCCGCGCCGAATATGCGTCGGGTCGCCAGATCGATCTTCGGCTGGAATACCAGACTCAGTTCATTGCGCTGTATCGCCGTGCGCAGGCCCGCCTCGATCAGCATGCGGTCCTGCACTTCCTGGTTCATGCCGGCGGTGTAGAACTGGAAATTGTTGCGCCCCAGGTGCTTGGCGCTGGACATCGCCGCGTCGGCGTGCTTGATAAGTTCGTCAACGCTGCCGGCGTCATCGGGATACAGACTGAGCCCGACGGACGCGGAAACGAACAATTCCTGGCCGTCGCTCGGGAATGGTCGCGCGAGTTCATCGAGTATCACCTCGGCCGCCGCGGAGAGCGCCTGCAGACTGGTCACGTTCGGGAATACGATGGTGAATTCGTCGCCTCCCACACGGGCGACGGTATCGGTCTCGTGGGTTGCCTTGCGGACACGCTCCGCAGCCTGTTTCAGGAGCGCATCGCCGACGTAACGTCCCCGCGTCTCATTGACCACCTTGAAGCGGTCGAGATCGATGTGCATGAGTGCGACGCGCAGCCGGTTGCGATGCGCCTGAGCGATCACCTGCGTCAGACGGTCCTGCATCAGAAAGCGATTCGGCAGGCCGGTGAGCACGTCGTAGTTGGCCAGATAGTGAACCCGTTCCTCGGCGCGTTTTCGCTCGCTGATATCGCGCGAGGTGAGCACGATGCCGCGGATGCCTGGATGGTCAAGCAAGTTGTTGCCCAACACCTCGAGATGAATCCAGGAACCGTCCGCCCGACGAAAACGCAGTACCACCGGGGCCACGGCAGTTTCGCCTTTCAACAGCGCGTCGAACGCATCACGCGCGCGGGCTAGGTCCTTCGGATGGATAGTCTCGAACGGGGTCTTGCCGATCAACGCGCCGCTCGGGTAGCCCAGGACGCGCGAAGCCGCCGGCGACTCGTACACCGTCATCCCATTCGAATCGTGGATGGTGATGATGTCGAACGAGTTCTGCACCAGCACCCGAAACCGGGCCTCGCCTTCCTGCAAGACATCTGTCTTGCGGCGATCGCGCGGCGAACGTTCGAAAGGACCGGAGCGCATTGGCTACTCGATCCTGGTGCCAGGAAACGCGCGATCGCAATGGTTTCTTGTGCTCAACTCCACCCCCCTGAACGGCTACCCGGCTAGCGTGGCAAAACGCTACAAATGTCTTAAGTTAACCGTATTATCTTCTGTTTACATTACGGTTTTCCAAACTATTCTAACGCGAGTTTCGGTTGTTGGCCTGATAAAAATTGTTCAATGTAGCGCCGTCCTCCCAAATGGGCGTGGGAGGCGCATTGGGTATGCCCCGAATGCCCCTGGCAATCGACGCCATTGCACGGATGTAATAGAACGCCTTGCTCAACAGCTAAATCGCTGACAATTTAGTGATTTTTCTTAATTCTCACCTCCAGTTTCCCGCCTTTCCTCGACTGGCTTGCCACGCGGTTGCTCTGAGTAATGTTCAGATATTCGTATAGTTAAACATACTATCTAATGTAATAGAAATCTAAAAACTGGTAGAAAACTGTATGTATGTATTATTTTTGTTTTTTAATCCAGCTTGCTCAGGCGGACGCCATGCTTACGAATGGCAAGGCCAAAACCGGAATGTCCCGCCTCGACAGGAGCCGACGGATGGGAAGAGGCTCGTTTCCCTGCGATTTATCGCAACCAATCACGCGCCGACGGAACGGCCAACCAACCTTTTCGCGTGCACCGTATTGGTCGATCGCCGCTAAACGCGCGCTGCGCCGATCCCGCTACAATTGGTCTCGTCATAGCGCTTTAACCTGAACATAATCTCATCTTCATGACGCGGGGATCGGCGCAGCTAAGAACGACCGACGCGGGTGAGCGCGTGGTCGTGCTTTCCGGTGACTGGACCCTGGCCGCCTTGCGCGCGTCCATCGGCAGTACTTTCAACGCGCTCAAGTCCGTGTCGGCCGATCCGACGCTCAAATGGGATTTGCGCCAGATCGATGCGCTGGACAGCACGGGCGCGCTACTGATCTGGCGCGCCTGGGGCGGCGACCGACGCCATGACGCGCTGTTCCAGCCCGGGCATGCGGCGATACTGGAACGCATCGCCGCGGTGCCGCCGGTGGAACCCGCGCGCTGGCGCCCGGATCTGCTGGCTCCAATCGTCTTTCTGGGCCGGCGCGAAGCCCGCTTCGGCGATCATGTGCTGGCATTGGTCGCGCTGACAGGCCTGCTGGTTCTCGATGCGTTCTATCTGCTCAGGCATCCCCGGCAAATTCCCTGGCGCGAAATCTCGGCGACCATCTACAAAGCCGGTGCGCTCGCCATGCCGGTCACCGCGCTGGTGGGTTTTCTGATCGGCGTAGTGATTTCGTACCTCACCGCCGATACACTCAAGGCCTACGGCGCAGGCGTTTACATCGTCAACCTGCTTGGCATATCGATCATCCGAGAACTCGGACCGCTTCTGGTCGCCATCCTGCTAGCCGGTCGCTCCGGTTCGGCGATGACCGCGCAGATTGGCGTCATGCGGGTTACCGAAGAAATCGACGCAATGATCACCATGGGAATTTCTCCGATCTCGCGCATCGTGCTGCCCAAGGTTATTGGTCTGACAGTGGCGATGCCCCTGGTCTCGATCTGGGCGATTGCAGCCGCTCTGGTAGGCGGCGCGCTGGCCGCCCAGGCCCAGCTCGGCATCGACTTTTTCTACTTCCTCGACTCGTTGCCCAAAGTCGTTTCTGCGGACAACATCTGGATCGCCTCGGTCAAGACTATGAGCTTCGGCATGGCGATCGCTTTGATTTCCTGCCACTTCGGATTACGCACCAAACCCAATACGGAAAGCGTATCCAATTCGATCACGACCTCGGTCGTCGCCGCGATTACCATTGTGATACTGCTTGATGCGGTGTTCGCGATCATGTTCAGACACGTGGGCTTCGACTGATGGCCGAGCCGATAATCGACGTAAAAGATCTCTGGACCCGGCGTGGCGAGCAGACTATTCATCGCGATCTGAACATGCAAGTAGCGGCCGGCGAAGTCATCGGCCTGGTCGGCGGATCCGGCAGCGGCAAGACCACGTTGTTGCGCGTCATCATCGGACTCGATGCGCCCGCCCGCGGAACGGTAAGATTGTTCGGCATTGACCCGCTGACTGCAGCCCGGGCGAAACGGCTGGCCATGCAGCAGCGATTCGGTACACTGTTCCAGGCGGGCGCCCTGTTCTCCGCATTGAGCGTATTCGACAACGTGGCGCTGCCTTTGCGCGAATTGCGCAGCCTGGACAAGCGCCTGATCCGTGATCTGGTGATGTTGAAACTGCACCTGGTGGAAATTGAAGCGCACCACGCCGGCAAGATGCCGGCCGAGCTTTCCGGCGGCATGGTCAAGCGCGTCGCCCTGGCGCGCGCCCTTGCACTCGATCCCGAGTTGCTGGTTCTGGATGAACCCACTGCCGGCCTGGATCCGGACCGCAGCCGCAGTTTCGTCAAACTGATACAGTCGCTGTCGCGCGAGCACAGCCTCACAGTGTTCATGGTCACGCACGACGTGGACACGCTGTCGACTCTTGCCAGCCGTGTGGCCGTACTCGCCGACGGTCATATCATCGCCGACGGGCCTCTGGATGAGGTCAAGCGAAACCAGCATCCCTTCATAGCCAGCTTCTTCAGCACGGCCGAACCGTTGCCAATCCCGAACTGAAATGGAAAGCCGCTCCTACGCTCTGCTGACCGGCTTGTTCACGATCCTGCTCGGCCTGGCGCTGGCCGCGACGTTCGTCTGGTTTCGCGGTGATACCAGGAGTTACAACAACTACCTCGTGGTTTCCAAGTTTCCGGTCAACGGGTTGAACCGCCAGGCCGCAGTCCGCTTCCGCGGCGTGGAAATCGGCAAGGTCGATGATATTTCACTCGACTCGCAGGACTCAAAGAACATATTGATCCGGGTCCAGCTGGACCACAGCGTGCCCATCACCCACGGCACCTTTGCCCAGATCGGCTACCAGGGAGTGACCGGCATCGCCTACATCGTGTTGGACGATGACAGCTCCAATCCCGCGCCCCTGCAGGACCCGGTTGGGGGACTCGCGCGCATCGAAGTGCGCGGCAACGTGTTGGACGACCTCACGCAATCCAGCACGGCACTGCTGAAGCAGGCGGCCGAGCTGCTCGATCGGCTGAACAGGATCGCGAGCGACTCCAACCAGTCCCGGATCGAAAACACGCTCGCCAATTTTGAAAAGGCCTCGGCCCAGCTCGATCCGGCATTGCGCGCGCTTCCGGAAATAACCGAACGCGCGAAAAAATTCCTCGGTGAGGACAATCAACAGAACCTGCGCAGTTCCCTGGCGAACATCGAACAGGCCACCAGTGCCATCGCGCCATTGCTCGATGACTCGCGCACGGTGCTCGCCAACATGCGCCATCTCTCCGACAAGCTCGACAAACTGGGCACCGAAATCTCGTCGGAAATTACCGACAGCACGCTGCCAAAGGTCGATCAGCTCATCGAGCAACTCGGCCAGGATACGCAGGCCTTCCACAGACTGATGTTGCAGATCGAGCGCGAGCCGCAGAGCCTGGTGTTCGGACGCCAGCGGCCGCAACCAGGACCGGGCGAACCGGGATTCAACGGTGCACGAAAATGAAATCGCGAATCATGTTCCTGGCTATCGCGCTGCTGGCCGGCTGCGTCTCCGGCAGCAAGCTGCCGGTTGAAACCTTTGATTTCGGGATCGCCGCTTCGGCGACGGCACCTCCCGGGCAGGATGTCTTCATCGCCGACGTTCGTGCCGCAGAGTGGTTAAACACCACGGACATGCTCTATCGGCTTGAATATCGCAATCCGCGCGTGCTCATGCCCTATTCCGCGAGCCGCTGGGCGGGTGCGCCCGCCGCCATGTTGACGATTCGCCTGCGCCAGTCCGTCGGCAATGCAATGTCCGCCCGCGGCAGGCAGGTGAAATGCAGCCTGACGCTTTTTCTGTCGGAATTCAGCCACGTATTCGTCAGCGCGCAGGATAGCCGCGCGGTAATGCAAATTCGTGCGACGCTGACAGATGCAGCCACAACCGAGCGTGGGCTGGTTCGCGAATTCCGCATCGAGCGACCGGCCCCGACGCCGAACGCGGCGGGCGAAGCGGCGGCCTTTGCGGACATCGCCGCGTTGTTGGCCGACGAGCTCAATGCCTGGATCAGGGACGCGGGTTTCTGCAGGAGTTGAAGCGAAAATTACGACAGCGAAACCGTCAACGGCAACCGCGGCCCAATTCAGCTGTCGCCTAGCCTCTATCCCTCATCGGGGCTTTGAGGCTTTTCCCCGCGAATCGCGAAGGTTCCAGCGCCTTAAGCAAACTTGCCTCGACCGGCATCGGTTCGCCGCTGATGCGGCTTGCTACGATTTCCGCGGCCAGCGCGGCCCATGTCATGCCGCGTGAGCCCAGGGCCAGGCAGGCGAACAGTCCGCCCTGGTCTGCAACGTCTGGCAGGCGCGGGTCCGAAAGCGCACCCAGCACCGGCAACCGATCGAAGCTCATGGTCCGGAATGCCACCCGTCCGCTCAGCATTTCAGGCGCAATGCCGTCACCGAATCCGGGCAGCATCGCTTCCAGCCGGGACAGATTCGCCACGTGATCCTCGTTGCGCATGTCCGGGTTCGTCATGTCTTCATTGAAGCTGGCGCCGAGGCAGTGCATTCCATGCACCGGCGGGGTCACATAACCGTCCCTGCACACTGCAATTTTGAGATTTCGGCCCGGGCGTTGGCGCACCAGACTGACTTGTCCGCGCACCAGCCGCAGGGGTAACCAGGCTGCCTGAGAAAATCGATTTGCCGCGAGGGCGTTGGCGAGCACGACTACCGGTGCACTGCCCAGCATTTGTCCGCAGGCATCGAGAACTTCCCAGCAGCCGTCCACGCGCCGCAGCCCGGCGGCGGCGCGCCCGTACAGAAAACCGACAAGCCCTTCCGACGCGCCGACATTCGATCGGCACATGCTGGTCGGATCCGCCCAGACGGCCTGGGGAAACCAGCATGCCGGCCCGGCAACCGGCATGCCCGCAAGCTCTCCCGCTTCCCGGGTTTGCACGACTTTTACCAGGTCGGCCGGTAATGCAAACTGCTCGATGATGCGTTGCTGTTTGTCGAAGTGACTGGCATCGCGCGCCAGCTGTAACACACCACCTTCGCCGTGGATCGGCCCCCTGCCCGCTTTCTCCAGCGCCGCCTGGTGTCGGTTGGCGTAGAGAAAAGCAGCCGAGGTAAAGCGGCTGTGCGTATTCCAGTCGAGGGAAAACACCGGGCGCACCAGACCGGCGGGGACGCCGGATGCTTCCTGAGCCGGCGTCTCATGACGTTCGATCAGCTGCACGCGCCATCCGCGTTCCGCCAGGCGCTGGGCGCAGGATGTACCGGCCAATCCGGCACCGATCACGATCGCGCGCTTTTCGTTCGCGGGCACCACGTCCGTCACTGGCCCCACAAAGCGGCCGCAAAGCATTTCCCGTTTGTGCGCAAAACCCGCCCGTTTTTGCACCGCGAAGCCAGCGGCGGTCAGCCCATGGCAAACCGCTGCCGCAACCGTGTAGGTCGCAAGCGTTGCATTCGGACTGGCAAGGCGAGCCAACTCCGCAAAAACCGGATCGCTCCACATTTTTGGATTTTTTGCCGGCGCAAACCCATCGAGAAAAAACGCATCGGCCCTGGCTTGCAGCTGACGCAGCATCACGGCTGCGTCTCCAAACAGCAGTGTCAGCGTGACCCGTCCGTTGTCGAAGTGCAGGCGATGAAACCCCGGCAGCAGCGGCGGATAGCGCTCGCGCAGTTCCGCGGCCATGTCCCGCAACTGCGGATAACGTGCATGGATAATCTCGAGTTCCGTCAAAGGGAAAGGATGTTTCTCCACGGAGACGAAATGCAGGCGAAGGCTGTTCGTGGTGACCTCCCGCAAAGCCCGCCACGTGGCCAGAAAATTCAGCCCCGCGCCAAATCCGGTTTCAACAATCGTGAAACGGTCGGTCTTATGCCACCGCGCCGGCAGATCGTTGCCGTTGAGGAAGACATGTTGTGTCTGCGCAAGCGTGCCGTGAGAAGAGGCGTAGATATCGTCGAACTGCGCGGAATAGAGCGTTCCGTCGGGGCTGAATGCCGCCGCAGCGGGAGCAATGGGCTGGAAATCGGGGGCCACGGAAATGTCGTGTTCGATGCCGCAAAAGGATCAGCGGCTGGCTGTCACGATCCTTGATTGAGCCTCATGCGGCACAGCGCCCGTGCTCCCAGGACAGTTCATGGCGCAGCGCATCAAGCGGCCGACTGGGGCCGAAACGGGGCGCCGCCCAAGCCGTCTGACAGGAAATCCTCTCCACTCTGCGCGATTGCAGGCGGCAGCAGCACCGTGGCAGACGAATCTGCTCCTCCGCATGC
>JANOGH010000423.1:0-3787 GCA_031414075.1 Betaproteobacteria bacterium
TCAGCGCATTATCAACGAAGAGGTGCCAGAGACGCTGAAGGGCAAGCGCGTATTGAGCCTCGACATGGCCGCACTGCTGGCCGGTACCAAGTACCGGGGAGAATTCGAGGAACGGCTCAAATCCGTGCTCAAGGAGATCTCGCAGGAAGAGGGCCGCATCATCGTATTCATCGACGAACTCCACACGATGGTCGGCGCGGGCAAGGCCGAGGGTGCCATGGACGCCGGCAATATGCTCAAACCGGCGCTGGCCCGCGGCGAACTGCACTGCGTCGGCGCAACCACGCTCGATGAGTATCGCAAATACATCGAAAAGGACGCCGCGCTGGAGCGCCGCTTTCAGAAAGTCCTGGTCGATGAACCATCAGTCGAAAGCACCATTGCCATCTTGCGCGGCTTGAAGGAGAGGTACGAATTGCATCACGGCGTGGACATCACCGATCCGGCGATCGTGGCTGCGGCGGAGCTTTCACATCGTTATATCACCGACCGTTTTCTGCCTGACAAGGCAATCGATCTGATCGACGAAGCGGCGGCCCGCATCAAGATGGAAATCGATTCCAAGCCGGAACAAATGGATAAGCTCGACCGCCGGATCATCCAGTTGAAAATTGAGCGGGAAGCGGTAAAGAAGGAAAAGGACGAGGGTTCGCGAAAACGCCTTGCGCTGATCGAAGAGGAAATCAACAAGCTGGAGCGCGAATATGCGGATCTCGACGAAATCTGGAAAGCCGAGAAAGCCCAGGTGCAGGGATCACAGCATATCAAGGAAGAACTGGAGAAACTGAAACTGGAAATGGAGGCCGCCAAGCGCAAGGGCGATTGGCAGAAGGTTTCCGAGTTTCAGTACGGCAAGATTCCGCAGCTCGAATCGCAGCTCAAGAAGGCGGAAAGCTCAACGGACAAGCCGCGACTCAAACTGCTGCGCACCGAGGTCGGCGCGGAAGAAATCGCCGAAGTGGTGTCGCGAGCAACCGGAATTCCAGTGTCGAAGATGTTGCAGGGTGAGCGTGAAAAACTGCTGAACATGGAACAGCGGCTGCATGAGCGCGTGATCGGCCAGGACGAGGCGGTGCGGATGGTATCGGATGCAATCCGCCGCTCGCGCGCGGGACTTTCCGACCCGAACCGGCCGTATGGTTCCTTCCTGTTTCTGGGTCCGACCGGCGTCGGCAAAACAGAACTGTGCAAGGCGCTGGCTTCGTTCCTGTTCGATTCGGAGGACCATCTGATCCGGATCGACATGTCCGAGTTCATGGAAAAGCACTCGGTAGCCCGGCTGATCGGTGCCCCACCCGGTTATGTCGGCTATGAAGAGGGCGGCTACCTGACTGAGTTGGTTCGTCGCAAGCCCTATTCGGTCATCCTGCTCGACGAAGTCGAGAAGGCGCATCCGGATGTGTTCAACGTATTGCTTCAGGTCCTTGACGATGGCCGTATGACCGACGGCCAGGGACGCACCGTGGACTTCAAGAACACGGTGATCGTAATGACATCGAACCTCGGCAGCCAGATGATCCAGCAGATGTCGGGTGACGACTACCAGGTGATCAAGCTGGCGGTAATGGGCGAGGTCAAGACGTACTTCCGGCCTGAATTCATCAACCGCATCGACGAGATGGTGGTGTTCCATGCGCTCGATGTAAAGCACATCAAGTCGATCGCAAAGATTCAGCTCGGCTATCTTGAAAAGCGGCTTGCGGCAATGGAGATGAAGCTCGAGGTTGGCGACGCGGTGCTGGCGGAACTTGCGGCGGTCGGTTTCGACCCGGTTTTCGGTGCACGACCGCTGAAGCGCGCGATTCAGTCCGCGATCGAGAACCCGCTGGCCAAGGAGATCCTTGAGGGCCGTTTCGGACCCAAGGACGTCATCCGCATCTCGATGAGCGGAAGCAAGTTCAGCTTCAAGAAGGGGTAGTTCACACGCCAGGGAACCTCTGAACAGGTCCTCATTTGTCATTCCCGCGAAAGCGGGAATCCATGTTTTTTAGAGAAAACTGGTTCCCCGCCTGCGCGGGGAAGACACATGTTCAGAGATTCCCTGGCCAGCCGGGAATATCTTCCTGGCTGGCTAGCGTTCCGGTTTTGACCGATAATTCGGCGCTTGTGCGGTTCCGCGGTGGCTGACCAAGCCCTGTTTCATACAAGAAGATGACTGCCGAAATTTCTGTCCACCCGCTCGCACGCTTCCGTGGAGAGCCGGTACACGAAGTGCCGGGAGATTTGTATATCCCACCGGATGCATTACGTATTTTTCTGGATACGTTCGAAGGGCCGCTGGATCTGCTGCTTTATCTGATCCGCAAGCACAACCTCGATGTTCTGGACATTCCGATGTCCAGCCTTACCCGGCAATACATGGACTTTGTGGAAGCCATGCGGGCCAATCAGCTCGAATTGGCGGCAGAATACCTGCTGATGGCGGCGCTGCTGATCGAGATCAAATCGCGCATGCTGCTGCCCCGGCCGGTTCAGGCCGGCGCGCAGGAAGAGGACCCGCGCGCCGAACTGATGCGCCGACTGCTCGAGTACGAACGCATGAAGGCGGCTGCACAGGGGATCAATGAAATGCCGCAGGCAGGGCGGGATTTCTCGCTGGTCCAGGTATGGCTGGACCAGGACGTTGAGCAGCGGCTACCCGGGGTCGATGCGGATGACTTGCGCAACGCGTGGCTGGGCCTGGTCGCCCGGGCACGCGTCACGCGGCATCATCGGATTACGCGGGAGCAATTGTCGGTACGCGAACACATGAGCAGGATTCTGCGCAATCTGCAGAATCTGCGCTTTGTCCGCTTCGAAGACCTTTTCGATGCTGATGTCGGGGTCCCTGTGCTGGTGGTTACCTTTCTTGCCATACTCGAACTTGCCCGTGAGACCCTCGTACAGGTGACGCAGCAGAGCGCGTTTTCGCCCATTTACGTAAAATTAAATCATGGACTTGCCGCTGTCTGATCCCCTTCAAGTCAAACGTGTGCTGGAGGCAGTCCTGCTGAGCAGCACTGAACCACTTCCGGTCGCAGACCTCAGGAAACTCTTTGACGACGAAATCGCGGCCGACGTGCTGCGCCGTGTACTGGAAGAATTGCGTGACGACTGGGCCGGGAAGGGCGTGGAGCTCGCCAATGTCGCGAGCGGTTGGCGGTTTCAGGTGCGCCCGGAATATCAGAGGTTTCTGGATCGCCTGAACCCGCAACGACCGCCAAAATATTCCAGGGCCGTACTCGAAACACTTGCGATCATTGCATACCGCCAACCGGTCACGCGGGGCGATATCGAGGAAATTCGCGGTGTTGTCGTGTCCAGCGGAATTCTCAAGGCGCTCGAGGCGCGAGACTGGATCGACGAGGTCGGACATCGCGAAGTTCCAGGTCGCCCTGCGCTTTATTCCACAACGCGCACGTTTCTTGACGACTTGAATCTGCGTTCTCTGGACGAATTGCCGCCCCTGGAGGATTTGGGCGCATTGGTCGAAACCGAACCGGTCACGGATCAGATCGAGCATCTGGCGCATGCGCAGATGACTACACAGGGAGCGACTGAGGAGGAGCCCGCGACTGCGCCTGCCGAACACGAACGACGGGCCGATACGGCGTAATATTTTGCCGGCTCCCGGCGACTGTTGACCAGGCCGGAGCCATGGCTGATTCGCGGAGAACACTATGAAGGCCATCCTCATCGCCAATCCCAAGGGCGGATCTGGAAAGACAACCCTCGCGACCAATCTGGCAGGGTCGCTCGCGGTTAGGAAACATAAAGTATTCCTGTGGGACCTGGACCGCCAGCAATC
>JANOGH010000424.1:0-4341 GCA_031414075.1 Betaproteobacteria bacterium
CAAGACCATCCTGATCGTCTGCTCGGGATCGATGGGCATGGTCAATCTCGAAGACCTGTACGGCGCCGGCTATCTGGTCGATCTGCTGTCGCGGGCGCTCGATGAGAACAGCGACTTTTCGGATGCCGCGCTGGCGGCGCGCAGTCTGTTCCGCAGCGAAGACGCGGCCGATTGCCTGCTGCGCGCACGCGTCGGGCGCATGATGGTCGAGCGCAATCTCACCCACGAAGTCCATTTCGCCGCCCGCCTGAGCGCGCTGGATGCGGTGCCGGTGCTCGAGGGCGGAAGACTGGTCGCGTGATCAGACGCAAGCGCCGCGCCTTAGACGACGACTGGCCGCGACAGATCCTGTCCGGGAAACAGCGCATCGAGCAGCTTGCGTAGCTGTTCGGCGGTGGCGGGTTGCAATGTGGCGCCGGGATGACGGACCTTGCCGGTGCCGATGGCGCCGCGCAATTTCAGTATTTCCTTGCGCACCGCTACGCCCGGCTGCTGTTCGAAGACGATCAAGGGCAGAAAGCGCGTGTAGATTTCGCGTACCTTGTTCCAGTCCGCTGCGTGCGCGGCACGCACCATCGCCGTCAGCGCTTCGGGGAATGCAAATCCGGTATTGAAACCGCTCGATCCCGCCTCCAGGTCGAACCATCCGTATAACGCGCCGAGGCCGGTGAGCACCGGCACCTTGCGCTCCTTCATGCCGGCTGCGAGTGCACGGATCTTCGGGGCGGTGGGCACGGCTTCCTCTTTGATGCTCGCGATCTGAGGCACCTCGCGGATGAGCCTCAATAACAGCGCTGCAGTCATATGCACCTGGGTCGAAGCCGGATGGTCCTGCGCCACGATCGGGATGTTCACGCCCTCTGCAATCGTTTTGTAGTATTCGACGACGCGATCGTCGTTCGGCACGGCTTCGGCATGAGGCGTGACCATGACGGCTTTCGCGCCGAGTTGCTCCGCCATCTGCGACAGCTCCCGCGCCGCGCGCGTGCCGCTGTGGCTGGTGCCGACAATGACCGGCATCGACCCGGCCGCCGCGACGGCGGTGCGGATCAGGGTTTCGCGCTCGCCGTCGAGCAGGCGATTGGCCTCGCCGAGGACGCCGAGGATGGTGATGCCGTCGACGCCCAGACCTCCGATGAAGCGCACCAGCCTGTCGAACGATTCCAGGTCGAGGTTTTCATTGTCGCCGAAGGGCGTGGCCAGGATCGGAAACACGCCTTCGAAATGCAGTGGTTTCATTCGGGATCTCCGCGAGCGCGCATTGTCGGCCGTGGCATGCCCGCTGTCAAAGAGCGGGTACAATCGCGCGTCGACAAATCAGGTTCGGGAGAAGCAAATGGACATGCACCTCAATCAGCTCAAACGCGCGTTGCGTGCGGGCCGCACGCAGACCGGTTGCTGGCTGAGCCTGGCGAGCCATGTGTCGGCGGAGATCTGCGCTTCGGCCGGCTTCGACTGGGTGCTGGTGGACACCGAACACGCTCCATCCGACCTGCAGAATGTGCATCACCAGTTGCACGCGATCGCTGCCTATCCGGTCTCGACGCTGGTGCGCGCCTACTGGAACGACACCGTGCTCATCAAACGCCTGCTCGATCTCGGCGTGCAATCCTTGCTGCTGCCTTACGTGCAGAGCGCGGAAGAAGCCAAGCGTGCCGTAGCGGCCGTACGCTACCCCCCCAAAGGCGTGCGTGGCGTATCGGCAAACTCGCGCGCCAACCGCTTCGGCCGGGTCAAGGATTATTTCGCGCATGCCAATGACGAAATCTGCCTGATGGTGCAGATCGAAACGCGCGCGGCCGTCGCGGAAATCGAGAAGATGGCGGCGATCGACGGCATCGACGGCATTTTCATCGGTCCGCAGGATCTGGCGGCGGATTTCGGGCATCTCGGCAACCCGGGCCATCCGGAGGTGCAGGCAGCAATGGCCGATGCGCTGACCCGCATCAAGAAGACCGGCAAGGCGCCGGGCATCCTCGCCTTTGCGGAAGCCGATGCCAAACGCTGGATCGAGCACGGAGCGCAATTCGTTGCCGTGACTTCGGATCAGTTCCTGCTTGTCCGCGAAAGCGCCGCCGTCGCCGCTCGCTTCAAGACCTGACAAGAAAAAGATCCTTCACCGCAGAGGCGCAGTGAATACGGAGGAAAAACAATACGAAAAAGTAAATTTGGAGTTGAATGCAGGGTGGCTCATCGCGAACTACTATCGCCACAATTTTGCGTGGGGGATCATTCGCCAATGAGATGTACTTGACTTCAGCCTGTGTTCTCTCTTGCCTTTCCTCCGCGTTCTCTGCGCCTCTGCGGTGAAAACTGTTCTTCAAATCACCGAAGGTGCTGTTTCTTTTCCTCGATGCTGTCCACCATGTAGCGGATGCCGCGCAGCCAGGATTTGTCCGAGTTGCCGCGCAGATCCACGGATTTCGTATACAGCGTTTTTCCGGACGCGACATCCTTTACTTCGATGTTGATGTTGAGGATGAGATTGCTGACTTTCTGCACCCAGCCGATGACGACGACGCCTGCACCGAGCGCGCGACCGATGTCGAGCTCGCAGCCGTTGCAGTTGCGCAAATTTTGCAGGGCCTTCTGGTCCGCGATCAGTTTCGCCGCGGCATTGTTGTCGACCGTTCGGTACATTCCGCGCTGATCGAATTCCCGGCGCAGGGCATCGCTGATCAGGGCCAGGCGACGCTGCTGCGCCGCCTGTGTGTTTTCGGTCTCGTAGTCGCGCATTTCGTTGATCAACTCGAAATCCATGACCGCCGCGCTCTTCGGTGCGTGCAAATCCGTTTCCGCCGCGATCGCCGGCATCCCGATACAAAGCCACGCCGCGATTGCCGACGAGAATATGCGTCCACTCATTTGTCCGAACCTGTCTTGCTCGCCGGCAAGGCTTGCAGCCGACGCAGGATCGAATCCGCGATCGCGTTCGGCGAATCATCGATATCAACATTGAGCGCGTCCTCAGGCTCTTCGAGGGCGGCAAACTGGGATTCGAGCAGGCCGGCTTTCATATAGTGGCCTTTGCGGGCCTCCAGCCGTTTGCGAATGAGTTCGAATCCTCCCTTGAGGTAGATCCAGCGTATTTGCGCAGTTCCCTTCGAAAGGCGGTCGCGATACGCCTGCTTGAGCGCCGAGCAGGCAAGCAGCACGCTTGCGCCGCGCGCATCCCGTTCCCTGAGCATCGCATTCATCCGATCCAGCCAGGGCCAGCGATCGGCGTCCTCGAGCGCAATGCCAGCGCGCATTTTCTCGATGCTGGCGGCGGAATGAAATTCGTCGGCATCGAACAGCGGCCAGCCCAGCTTCTCTGACAGAATCTGGCCGATGGTGGTTTTGCCGCAGCCGGACACGCCCATCAGGATGACGATCATTTTGGTTTCGTCGCTTGCACTGCGTGGCCGCCGAAGCCCGCGCGCATCATTGCCAGCAATTTTGAGGCGTAGTCGTCCTGTCCCTGGCTGGCGAAGCGCGCCATCAGCGCAAGACTCATGACGGGCGCCGGCACGCCGAGTTCGATCGCTTCGATCGCGGTCCAGCGGCCTTCGCCGGAATCGGCGACGACAGGGCTGATCGACTCCAGCGATTGCCCTTTCTTCAGAAAATCGGCCGTCAAATCGAGCAACCAGGATCGTACGACACTGCCGTGACGCCACATTTCAGTGATCCCGGCAAGGTCGAGGTCGAATTCCGCTTTGGCTTTCATCATCGACAGGCCTTCGGCGTAGGCCTGCATCATTGCGTATTCGATGCCGTTGTGGATCATCTTGACGTAATGTCCGGCGCCTGCCGGGCCGCAGTGGATCCAGCCGCGATCCGGCGCCGGCGCGAGTACTTTTGCGAACGGATGAACTTTGGCGACGGCGTCTTTTTCACCTCCCAGCATCAGCGCGTAACCATTGTCCAGCCCCCATACGCCACCGGATACGCCGGCATCGACGAAGCCGAGACCGTGCTCGGTGAGCCAAGCGGCGCGCCGCCGTGAATCCTTGTAGTTCGCATTGCCGCCGTCGACCAGCACATCGCCTTTGGCGAGCAGCTTCGCCAGTGTCTGAAGCGCCTGCTCGGTGATCTCGCCGGATGGCAGCATGACCCATACGACTCGCGGTGCCGGCAGGGCCGCCACCAGCGCGCTCAGTTGCGCGTGCGGCGTGACGCCGCTCTCCTGCTCGAGCGCGCTGCGCGCCACGGGGCTCAAGTCGTGAGCGGCCACCCGCACGCCCTTGCGTGCCAAGCGCCGCGCCATGTTCGCGCCCGCAAGAGGACCTTGCGCCACGCGATGTCGTCGCGTCGGCGATCACTCGGCGGATGGCCAAAGCTCCGGCCGGCGTCGACGAC
>JANOGH010000425.1:0-2513 GCA_031414075.1 Betaproteobacteria bacterium
GCGGTATCCGTTGACGCTGCATGCAATCAGCGTCACCAGCGACAGCATCGGCAAGCCGGCATTCGGCTTCCACGGGCCGTTGCCTGACTATCTCGCCAGCCGCGGCGTCGCCCGTCATCATCTGAGCCTGACTCACGAGAAAGGGATGGCCTGTGCCGTCGTCGTCCTGGAGCAATGAAGCGATGAACGCACCCGCGTCGCTCGGGCTGGTCATGCTCGATGTCGAAGGTAAACAGCTCAACGACGCGGATCGCAGACGGCTGTGCCACCCGCTGGCCGGCGGCGTGATCCTGTTTTCGCGCAACTACGAATCCCCGCGCCAGCTCGAGGAACTGACCGCTGAAATCCATGGCTTGCGCCGTCCGCCGTTGCTCATCGCGGTCGACCATGAAGGCGGCCGGGTGCAGCGTTTTCGCGAAGGCTTCACGCGCCTGCCGCCCATGCGCGCGCTGGGCGCGATCTGGGACATGCATCCGCAGCGGGCAAGACATCTGGCGCGGGACGCGGGCTACGTGCTGGCGGCCGAGCTGCGCGCGCAGGGCATCGATCTGAGTTTCACCCCGGTGCTCGACCTCGATTTCGGCAACAGCGCCGTGATCGGCGACCGGGCCTTTCACTCCCAGCCCCAGGCGGTGATCGAGCTGGCGGGCGCGCTGATCGAAGGACTGACGCTGGCCGGCATGGCCTCCTGCGGCAAGCATTTCCCGGGGCACGGTTTCATCGCCGCGGATTCGCATACGGAGGTGCCGGTCGATACGCGCAGCCTTGCGGAGATCGAAGCCGCGGACCTGCTGCCTTTTCGCGATCTGGTGGCGCATGGATTATCCGCTGTCATGCCGGCGCATGTGATTTATCCCGCAGTGGATGAGCACCCGGCAGGGTTCTCGAAAATATGGCTTTCGCAGATCCTGCGCGCGCAGATGGAATTTCAGGGCGTGATCTTCAGCGACGACCTGAGCATGGAAGGGGCGCGGGTCGCCGGCGACATCGTCGCCCGCGCGGATGCCGCGCTCGATGCCGGTTGCGACATGGTGCTGGTCTGCAATCGTCCGGATGCCGCGGATGAACTGCTGAGCCGTTTGCAGCGCGCGATCTCCCCGGCATCGCTGGCCCGACTGGCGCGCCTGCACGGCCGGGCTTCCGCCCCGACCCTGACCGCGCTGAAGGCGACCGAAGCCTACAGCCGGGCGGTACACAACATCGCTGCAGTCGGTCTGGAAAGTGGCGATCTGCTGGCCGGTTCCCCGCAGAGTGGCGCGCGTGGCTGACAACGCGCACCGGCATCACGGTCATCGACATCTGTCCGGAGCGAAGCGGACGTTGATCATTGCCTTGGTGGTCACGCTGGGCTACGCACTGGTGGAATTCATCGCCGGACGCGCGTTCCATTCACTGGCGTTGATGAGCGACGCCGGCCATATGCTGTCGGACGCCCTGGCACTTGGACTGGCGGCATTCGCCTCATGGGTCGGCAGTCGTCCTGCCGGCAGCCGGCACTCGTACGGTTTCGCGCGGGCGGAAGTCGTCGCGGCATTCGTGAATGGGTTGGCAATGCTGCTGATCGTCGTCGTGATTGCCGTGGAATCCATCGGGCGGCTGCTCGATCCCCAGCCCGTTGCCGGTCTCGGTGTAATGGTCGTCGCGTTCGTCGGCCTGCTGGTCAATCTGGTCGTCGCCTTCCTCATCGGCCGGGGAGAGCGCAATCTCAATACGCGGGCGGCCCTGATCCATGTCGTCGGCGATCTCATCGGTTCGGTCGCCGCGATCACCGCGGGAGCGGTGATTTACTACACCGGCTGGCAACCCATCGACGCGCTGCTGTCCCTCGTCATCGCGGTCCTGATTCTGGCTTCCACGGTGCGCCTGCTGCTCGACGCGCTGCATGTGCTGATGGAAGGCGTGCCCGCAGGGCTGCGGATGGAAGAGATCGGCAGCGCGCTCGGCGCGTTTGCCGGCGTACGCGCCGTGCATGACTTGCATGTCTGGAACATTTCTTCCGGGCAGGTCGCCCTTTCCGCCCACGTGGAACTGGACAACCTCGATCACTGGGCGGCCTTGCTGGAGTCCGCGCGGCAAATGCTGCAGACCCGCTTCGGCATTGCGCATGTGACCCTGCAACCCGAACCTGCCGGCGGCATCAATCCGGGTTATCGCGCACGGGTAAAAATCATCGCTCAGCACGGCGATCATGAGCGCTAGTGTAGTGCTTCTGAATTACCGGAACTTTCCCTCCCTCGCGTGCGGGGGACAAGGGAACACTTGAAGCGCAGCAGGGCCCGGCGGACACGGCGTTCGCGGAGCGATCCGGGGCGGGAGGCCGGGCCAAGACGCGCGCCCCGGACTCGTTGGGCGTAGCCCAGTTTGCGGGTAGGGGCGCACAAGGCTGTATTGCACGGTGTTGATCGGGGCGCTATGCGGCTGCTCCCGCAGGCGGGCCTACGGCTAACGTGTCACAGCCGCCCCGCAAGCGGCCGACTTCATCGGTAACGTGTCCGCGCGTCAGGGTGGGGGCG
>JANOGH010000426.1:0-3994 GCA_031414075.1 Betaproteobacteria bacterium
CGCGCAAACGGCTCGCACAGGATGGGCAAATCTCGTTCACAGTAGAAACAGTGCCCACAATGCGGATTCCAGGAACAAATCACGTGATCGCCGACTTTGACTTGCGTCACATCGCTTCCGACCGCCTCGACGATGCCGGCCCCTTCATGGCCGAGCACGATCGGCAACGGATAGGCCAGCGATCCGTGGATAACCTCCAGGTCGGTGTGGCATAGCCCGCTGGCCTTGATCCTGACCAGCACATCGGTCGGTGACAACGGCGCCATTTCGATCATGTCGATCGTCATCGGCTCATTGACCTTGTTCAGTACGGCGGCTCTAAATTTCATCTTGTCTGTCTTAAGCGTGAACCACGGAGATCACGGAGGACACGGAGGGAACCAAGGACAATGGGCTGGATTGAAAATCGCGTGTCAGTTTGGCCGGGTGGACCGTTGAAGGACGCCGAAAGTGGCCCAGCATTTTCATCACTGCTGCCTTTCTCCGTGTCCTCCGTGATCTCCGTGGTTCATGGTTCTTGTTATTTCAATAACAGGGAGTCCAGCGTCTTGGGATGAAAAGAAAGGCCGAGCAGCCGCTGCGCAAAGGCACCTGCGGCGATCTCGGACAGGCTGGCAAGGCCGGAGGTCCAGTTCCACGGACCGATTCCCAAAAGTCGAACCCGATGCTGGCGGCTCAAAGGCGCACTGCCACGCGTGCAGTCGAAATGATGATAAAGCTCGTGCGCCACAAATACCGGTGCAGTTTGATCGATGCCGAGACGGACCTGAGCGCCTTGCTCCGAGACCAATCGGTCGAGATGCCGGATCGCCGGCAGATATAGCGTGATCGACGGTGGCCGCGTCCGGTATTCCGCATGGACGATCGTGCTGCCGAATCCGGCATCATCCTCGCTGAGGACCACCGGCACATTGCAGCGCGCCGCGATGGTCATCGGATCCGACCCCCATAGATCGCGAGTCCGGTCAGCCAGCGAGCACCCATCTTCGAGGGCGGCTTCGACCAGTGCAACGCGGCGTTCAACCGGTATACGCGGGAACTGCGGGTCTTCCCGCAACTGCAGCAGGCCCAGCGCCTGCGGTCCGGCACCCCAGTCGATGCCGATATCGCTCACAATCCGCGCGCTCCCTGCATGCTGATCAGCACGACCGGGGCTTCCGGCGGCAAGCCTTCGAGTTCGCCGCGGCTGATCGCGATCGCCTGATCGAGGGCAGTGATGCCGCAGAGGTCCACGATGCGCCGGCCTGCAACGACGAACATATCCGGCGCAATGACGCTGTCGCCGTTGTAGATCGTTACCGATTCCCACAGGCTGCGCAGCTGCTGCAGGCCATCGGACGCGCAAGCCTGCCTGACCAAGCCATCGCTGCGCTGGACGCGGATCACGCCTTCGCGGTCAACGGCACGCACCGGGGTGCGCCGCGTGGTGAAAATGTGCCACTTGCGTGCACTCACCTCGGCCTGGAACACGCGCACGTCGGCGGTAGCGGCGGCAAGTCTGACGGACTCGGGCGCCAATCCCATCGATATTGCGGCAATGCCGGCCGCTTCCTGCTCACTGACCTGCTTGCGCATGTCCTGAGCGCGCATTTCGGACGCACCCATGGCGGTGGCGCGCACGCGCTGCGTCTGCGCATCAACCTCGATCGTGACTTCAACGTTTTCAGGTGCGGCGCCGAGCCTGACCACGGCGTCGAAGGCTTCGCGCTTGATGCGCTGCAGATCTTCCGGGCCTGGATTGGGAATCACGCGCTCGATGGTCTCGCGCACCAGGGCGAGCGCCACGCCGATGGAAGAAATCACTTCGGCGTCCTGCGAAATTTTGAAGTCGAGCTTCATGATTTCGGCGACGAAGGGGATCAGCGATGCCGCGCCGCCGCCCTCGCCGACCAGCACCGACTGGTCGCGGTCGAGCTTGTATTCCTGGATCAGATCTTCGACGACGCCAGTGACCTTGGCCGCCGCTTTGACCAGCACGCGGCGCGCCGCCTCCTCGACGGTCGTACCCATGCGCTCTGCCAGGGCAACAAACGCCCGTCTTGCCGATTCGGCATTGCCGTGCGCATGCCAGCCCGGCTTCGCATAGCCAAGGATATTGGCCGCGCAGGTGTTGGTGAGCGCATAACGCTCACCGTTCGCACATCGGATCGCGAGGTAATCGTCCGGATCGCCGTCCTTCGGCCGGAACAGTTCGATCCGCGGGTCGACGATGTCTTCCGGATTCGCGAACGCGGCGTAGTGCAGGCCGGCGATATGCGCGCTGCGCGGCCCGACGTCGTGGATGTCGTTGCCGCGCACGCGCACCATGCTGCCGCCGGCGATGCCGATCACTCGCACATCGAGCGAGTTCACGTAGGTGTCATGGCCCCCGACCCGGGCGTGCTTGATGGTCGGCCTGCCGTTGCGGATCACGCCGATGTTGGTGCTGGTGCCGCCGACCTCGAAATAGATCCCGTCGGAAACGCGCAGATACATCAATGCGCCCGCCACGCTCGCCGCCGGGCCGGACAACATCGTCACGACCGGGCGCCGGCGCATTTCCTGCACATCCATCACGCCGCCATCGCCGCGCATGATCATCAGCGGCGCAGTTATGCCGGCTTCACGCACGGCCTCTTCTGTCATGTTCGCCGTGCCGATCATCTTGGGCAGGATACTTGCGTTGATGACCGCGGTACGGGTGCGCGTGGTCAGGCCGTAGAGTTTGGTGATCTCGTGACCGCCGGTCACGGCCAGGCCGAGTTCTGTCGCTACGCGCATCACCAGTTCTTCGGCGCTCTGGTCATCCACGCCGAACGCGCTGCTCGCCACGACAACTTGGACGCCTTCGTCACGCAGCGCTTCCAGAGTCTGGCGCACCAGTGCTTCATCCAGCTTGTCGGTGGTGATGAAACGATGCGACGGCCGCAGGAAGCGTCCCGGCGCAAGTTCGATGTCCTTGACGTTGCTTTGTCCGCGCGCGAGCACTGCTTCGATCCGGGTCGCCATGCCGATAATGCCGACGGGGGCAACATCGCCTTCCAGCAAGGCGTTGGTCGCCTGTGTGGTCGAGTGCGCAAGGAACACCACGTCCTTCGGGTCCACCTCCGATCGCTCGAGCACATTGCGAAAAACCTCGACGACGCCGGCCGCGACGCCGCGCGCGTCGCTATGCGTGGTCAACACGGAATAACGTCCGACCACTTCGAAGCCGGCGTTGTCGATCAGTACCGCCTTGGTGAAAGTCCCGCCGACGTCGATGCCGATGCGGTAGGTCTTGCGTGCGCTCATGAGACGATTTTGCTCAGCCGAACATGGTGTAGCAGATCGCCGATGTGACAGCGACCATCAGGCATCCGAAGGGCAGCGCCGTTTTCAGGAACTGGCCGTGGGGAACCTTGGTATAGCCGATGGTCCACAGCGTCCAGGAATTGGTCGGATCGCAGCTGCCCTGCATGACGGTCGGGCCGAGCCATAGCGCGTACAAATAAGGAACGGGAATCTCGTTGTTGGAAAGTATGATCGCCAGCAGCGCTGCGCCGGTGCCCACCACGACCAGCGGTCCGCGATAGATGCTGCCGATGCCGCCCAGCACCGCAAAGAACACCGCGGCCTGAAAGGTGGTATGCGGCAGGATCGGATCGAAGATCGGCCGCAAGGCACCCGCGATCTGGGGCATCTGTCCGGCCACGATGATCATGCCGCAGATCGTCCACAGTGCGGCGATGGTGGCGATGTCGGGAAAGGCATCGTAGAAAGTCTTGTTGAACAGGTTCAGCGTGCCCTGGAAGCTGCGGCTCCTGGCGGTAAGTGCCAGGGCGAGCACGATGGACAACAGGAAAGTCGGGATGATCTGCCACTTGAACACCATGATCATGAACACCGGGAATATCGGCACCAGATAGGTGTAGTAAGGCGTGCGCTTGCGTGCGACCGGGGCAGCCGTGTCCACCGAAGCAGCATGGCGACGCCCGAGTTTGCGCAGGTTGATCCAGATCATCAGCCAGGCAATGAG
>JANOGH010000427.1:0-1507 GCA_031414075.1 Betaproteobacteria bacterium
AACCGCATCCTGGTGCAGGACAGCGTCTACGATCAATTCGCCGCCAAGCTTGCGGAAAAAGTAAAGGCGCTCAAGGTCGGGCCGGGCACCGAAGCCGGCGTCAACGCCGGACCGCTGATTGACGAGGACGCAGTGAAGAAAGTCGAAGAGCATATCGCGGATGCCTTGTCCAAAGGCGCCAAAGTTCTGGTCGGCGGCAAGAAGCATAAACTCGGCGGCTTGTTTTTCGAGCCCACCGTACTGACCGATGTGAACACCACGATGAAAGTGACGAAGGAAGAAACTTTCGGTCCCGTCGCGCCGCTGTTCCGTTTCAAGACCGAAGCAGAAGCCATCGCCATGGCCAACGACACCGAGTTCGGCCTCGCGTCGTACTTCTATGCCCGCGACATCGGCCGTATCTGGCGCGTCGGCGAGGCCATCGAGTCCGGCATGGTCGGTGTCAACACCGGCCTGATCTCCAACGAAGTCGCGCCGTTCAGCGGCGTTAAACAGAGCGGCATCGGGCGCGAGGGATCGAAGTACGGAATCGAGGAGTATTTGGAGGTGAAGTACCTTTGTATCGGCGGTCTCTAGCCGGCCACGGGCCGGCGTTTAGAATCGTTGACGCAACAGCTTCAGCCGTAAGTGTTCTACCTTAAGGACGCAGAGGTGAAAAGAAAGGACGCAAAGGAAATCGTTGAGTGGATTGTTCGCAGTCTCCGGGTATCATCGCCCGCCGCAGCTATTCCTGTTGTGCGATCGGGTCGCGACACAACATTTTCACTTCCTGCCAGTCCTGTTTTTCCTCTGCGTCCTTTGCGCACCCCAAGGGGGTATTGAAATGAATTCTCTGCGCCTCCGCGTTGAGATTTTGACCTTGCCTGATCGCCGTGCCGTTTAACCAACCCGCCCCCCAGTTGGGCAATCAGTACACCGACGATCGCGTGCTGCGCTCGTACCTCGCGCGAGCGCTGCCGGCGGAGATGTTGAAGGCGATCGAGCGGGAGTTCGTCGAGCTGGGCGAACTGGCCGGTGGCGAGTTGTATCGCATGCAGATCGCCGATCGCCTGAACGAGCCGGTGCACACGCCTTGGGATGCGTGGGGCAACCGCATCGATCACATCGAAGTCTCACCGCTGTGGAAGAGGGCGGAGCAGCTCGCCGCGCAAAGAGGGCTGGTCGCGACGGCATATGAGCGGCGCAACGGGCGGCACTCGCGCATTCATCAGTTCGCGCTCGTTCACTTGTTCACGCCGGCAACGGATGTCTACAGTTGTCCGCTGGCGATGACCGACGGCGCGGCGCGCGCGTTGGTCGCGTCGGCAAACAAGCCGCTCATCGAGCGCGCGTTGCCGCGCCTGACTGCGCGCGATCCGGCGCAGTTCTGGACCAGCGGGCAGTGGATGACAGAGAGCACCGGCGGTTCCGATGTTGGCCTGACAGAAACCACGGCGAAGCGGGACGGTTCGCGATGGCGCCTCTACGGCCGCAAATGGTTTACGTCCGCTGCGACTTCGCAGATGGC